>NZ_FWFO01000005.1 GCF_900172225.1 Falsiruegeria litorea R37 | reverse complement strand
TGACCGAAGACAAGAATGTCGGACCATCTTCGGCACATCCGATTTCTGTCGGTGGAACCTTGAGCGTATCAGATCCTGACGGCACCGCATCGAACCACTTCCGCTACTCCGTTTGGGGGGAAAACGCAGTATCCGATCCTTTTGGCGGAAGCCTTCACATGGACCGCTATGGAAACTGGCACTATGCGGTGGACAACTCTAATGCAGCCGTTCAACGTTTAGCCGCCGGTGAAGAAGGCCATGCCACATATCGGGTGAGCTCCGCCGACGGCACGCCCCATCAGATCAGGATCACGATCCACGGAACCAACGATGCGCCGGTTCTGACGGCATCGACGGCTTCGGCGACCGAGGATGGCGCGAAGGCGTCGGGCCGCATGTCGGCAACCGAAGTCGATAGCAGCGACACGCTCACCTATACCCTTGGCGGTGCGCAGCCGCCGGGATTTGACCTGAAGTCCGACGGAAGCTGGACGTTCGATCCGACCGACGCGGCCTATCAGCATCTGTCAGCGACCGATACGCAGCAGATCACGATCCCCGTGACCGTAACCGACAGCGCGCATGCAACAGATACGCAGAACCTTGTCATCACCATTCACGGCACCAACGACGCCGCGCGGTTCGCCGGAGCAACAACCGGCGATGTGACCGAAGACAACGTGCAATTCTCGGCCGGCAGGATTTCCACGGGGTGGAACAATGCCGATGTCACGGATGTGGACGGCGCCGGAGAAGAAAAAATCGTCGGGGCGGAAATCAATGGCGTGTTTCAGGCTATTCCCGCCGATTTCGGATCCTATCTGCAAGGCGCGCATGGCACCTTCCAGACGACGCACAGCGCGGACGGCCACGACAAGTGGCGCTACTACGCCGACAACTCCAACCCGCTGATCCAAGGACTTAAAGACGGCGAGCAGCTTACAGATTCCGTCACCTTTGTCACCGCCGACGGAACCCGCGTTCCGGTCAACGTGACGATCCACGGGCACGAAGACAGCGTGATCATCGACACGCCCGATGCGCCGACCGCGCCCATGGCATCGGTCGTCGAAGATACGCGCATGACGGCCAGCGGGCAATTGCTTGCGCATGATGCAGATACCAAAGACAGTGTCAGTTTCGTGGCGCAGACAACCCATACGGCCTATGGCACGTTTACCTCGGACGCGGCGGGACACTGGAGCTACAGGCTTGATCCCCATGCCGCGGACCACCTGGCCGGCGGCAGCGTTTTCGGCGGCGAGACGTTCATGATAACCGCGCGCTCGACTGACGGTTCGGTTTCAACCCAAAGGGTGCAGATCACCATCGCCGGCACTGACGATGCGGCGGTTGTTACGGGAACCCATACCGGCGCGGTGACCGAGGACACAGCGCTCACGACCGGCGGGAAGCTTGACATAACGGATATCGATTCCGGTCAGCCCGTCTTCACAGCCGGGACGCAGACCGGCAGCTTTGGCGCGCTGACCATCGGTGCGGATGGCACCTGGAGTTACGCACTGGACAACACCCGGCCGGATGTTCAGGCGATGACCACGGGAGACACGCATACCGAACAGTTCTTTGTCACGGCAACCGACCCGTCTGGCGGCACGACCCGGCAGGCGATCACCGTCACCATCAACGGCACCGACGACCGCGCAGTGATCGCCGGGACCAGCGCTGGCACGGTGACCGAGGACAGCCATGTCTCGTCCTCGGGCCTGCTGACCACTGGCGGACAGCTGACCATCTCCGACCCCGATCTCGCAGGCTTCCAGGAGGCCTTCCAGAGCCAGACTGGCGCAGCCGGCACCTATGGCAGCTTTACCGTTGCGCCGGACGGGACCTGGAGCTACGCCGCCGACAACAGCCAGGGCGCGGTGCAGGCGCTCGGCCCGGGCCAGACGCTGACCGATACATTCCAGGTCACCTCTGACGACGGAACCACGCATGCCGTCTCGGTCACCCTCAACGGCACGAATGACGCGCCGGTCCTGACGGCGGCAACGGCCTCGGCGACGGAAGACGGCCAGTCCGTGACGGGCCAGATGTCGGCCACGGATGTTGATACCGGCGATACGCTCAGCTTTGCCCCGGCCAACCCCGTGCCCGGCTTCACCCTGGGCACCGACGGCTCCTGGAGCTTCGATCCCACGGATGCGGCCTACCAGCACCTCGCCGCGGGCGCGACGCAACAGGTCACCATCCCCGTCACCGTCACCGACAAGGCCGGCGCCACCGACACCGAAAATCTCGTCATCACCGTCACCGGCACCAATGACGGCCCGGTGGTGCAACCGGGGGATCTGGGTGCAACTCAACCTGGAGCGGGCAGGACACTGTCAACCAGCGACCTGCTCTCGGTGGTGCATGCGACCGATGTGGACAGTGGCGACCAGCTATCGATTTCGGATGTTCAGGTCGATCCGCAGTTCGGAAGTTTCCATCAATCTGGCGGAAACTGGGTCTTCACGCCGGCCGCTGGCACCAGTCACAAAGACGTTCCGGTAACGATCTCGGTCACTGACGGACATACAACCAGCTCGACCACGGCAACACTGGACGTTACCGCGGCTGCTACGCCCCCAACCGCGACGCAGGTACATGGTTCGGGAACGACGCACCTCTCCGGAACCCTTACCGGAGGGGTCGGGGGATGGGCGATCGACAACGGTCATGGTCAGAGTACCCTGTCTCTTCAGGGTCAGTACGGAACGTTGACAATCAACCCGCAAACCGGCCATTTCGACTATCACTACCAAGCGCAATCCGCGGTGATCAAACAGGGTGGTAGCGGAGCGACGTCTGGGCGTCACACCGACACGTTCCATATTCTCCAGCATGGCACACATACTTCGGACGCGGATGTACAGGTCAACATCAATGTTCAAAGCGTTCACGGAAACAGTGGGCATCATGTGGATCACACGACCTTGATGGGCATAGACATCGTGCCTGTCGCGCCCACGCAGCACGATGCTCCAGATGACGCCGCGCCGACCTTCGAGGTTACGCTCGACTCTGGTTCCCAGGACCTGACAGCCGACGCACTCGGATTGAGCGACTTGGATGGCGCATCCGTTGCAGCAAGAGCGGACAGCGCCGACGCCCCCGATTTTCACGAAGGCAAGGGTCCCGAGGTTCCCGACGAGCATCTGGGCGAAAGTGTCCACTCTCCTCACGATAGCGACCTGGTGAACCCCTATCTTGACGCGATTGGGGCGAACCAGCAGTCCGACACTGCGACACCCTCACAAGATTACGATCACGCTAACCCTTACATTACTGCTCTTGGGGTCGATGCATCCATGTCGACTGACGCCCCTGTGGTGGATCCAACTACGCTGGATGATCCGGTGAATGCAGAAGTTCCTGGCTCGGACGCAGCGAGCGATCACGCGGAGGCCGACCTTCCACCGGATGACCCAATTGTTCCATTGCCGGAAGATGACGACCCATCGACCAACTCGGGTTAGATGGAAGCCATCCAGTGAAGGCCGCGGTTGCTGAGGATGCATGTTTCAGAGCGTCGTTATGCTGGCGATTTCTGGCTCCGCTTGAAGCCGGCGCAGAGATGACTGGCCTTTCAAAGGGTTTTTGGGGGTCGCCGCCTGTCGGTTTCGTTCCAGCGTTTTTCACGGGTCGCCTCCATCTCCTGGAGAGCGTCGGCGATGATTGCCATGAGCGGCCATGCAAAGCCCTTGCAGAGACTGAAGGGCCTGGTGTCCTCCACCTCCAATGCCGGTTCACCGCCGCGGAACGGAGTAGAGAGTGTAGCTGTTGGTCTGCGTGACCATCGAGGCCGAGGTTTCGGACATCAATGTCGCTGCCGCAGCGCTCCCGGTCGAGCATGTGACGAGGTCTGCCGCATCATCCAGGAACTCGACCGTGAAGGCGGACTCGCCGGTGAGTTTGCAGTCGTCATCAGTGGAACGGTAGCCTCGCACAAAGACCAGTTCAGGATCCGGCTCGCTGATCCCACCCCTCGCCGTCGGCTCACTGCAACCGGTGATCATGCCGACACAGAGCAGCAAGCCGGCAGTGATCGGGGCGCTCACGCGCTTGCTTGCGATAATCGACGACACGGATCGGTCCGCGGAGGAAACGCGATGCGTGAGAGGGTTTTTCATTTGGGGTTCCTCCAGTTCTTGATAATCCTGACGACAAGGGCGCCAACCAGCGCAACGACTCCGGAGAGGACGAAAAACCAGCCAAGGGCCAGCAGGTGGAACGGCTCCTGTAGGATGCCATCCTCATCGATATATGATCCCTGCGCGGCGTATCCCGCCCAAAGCGCAAGGCCCAGCAATACAAGAGAGATGACCGTCAGCTTGCTCATGTCCGTACGCTCCGTCCTACGCCGCGCGGAGGAGTGCAAAACGCTTCAGGGCGGTCGATCGATCTTTCCACGCGTCACTCCCACTCGGCGGCAGTCGTTCGCCATTGTTTCTCGTCGCTGTCCCATATGCTGGCGGTCACACAAGGTGTCGGGTTGATGCCGTCACATTGCGAGCCGTGGACATCCGCCAGAAGAACCCGGTTCGGCCCGAGATCTGCCAGGCCCCATCCCTGGTTGAACAGGGAATGGAGGACATCTTCCACGAGGAAATGCGACATGCATCCACCGGTGCCGCAGTAAAGCGATGCGGCCGTCGAACAGGAGAAGCCGCGCTCGTTCAGCACCCAGTCTTGGGTCAGGTCGCCGTCCAGATCGACCCGGTCAACGGCCCCCCATTCGAGGTGGAAGGTGCCGTCTTCGAAATCGCCGCAAGCCTGCCGGGCCCTCTCGACTTTCTCCTGCAGATGTTCGGGCAGATCCGACACATCGGCGGACGATGCCGGCGAAATCAGAGCAAGCCAGGATGCGGCGCAAACCCCGAGAAACTTCAAGGATTTGGCTGCTTCCCTTTGCGGCTCCACGTCACGCCGGGGCATCAGTTGCACTTGTCATACCGGTAATCCCCATACTCCAGCCAGTCATCGCCACCATCACTGAACACCAGCGCCTCCGATCGATCCTCGCCAAGGAGCGCGACGACGAACCCCTGCGGTGCTTCTGTATTGCCAAAGAAACTGTAGGCTGTCATCGCGCGGGTCACCTCGCCATTCACAGGCAGCAAGGCATCCCATTCGCCATCCGGGGTGTCGAGGATCACGTATTCGATCTGGCGTTTGATCCCACCGCCACCGCAATAAACAACGCCCTCTGGTGCCTCATACTGCGTTGAGGTTGAAGTGGATGCGCTCCCTCCACACGCGGCACGAAGCTTTTTGATCGCCGAACCGGAGCCCTTCAGGTCGAAAATTCCATAAGTGACGTCCTGATCGAACATGGACAGGTTGACCGAGGCATTTGCCGCAAGTTGTTCCAGCACAAAGCTATAATCTTCAGCATTTTTGAAGGCCACTTCGACGGGATAATTGTCTACGATTTGCAGGTCAGCGTTCTCGCGTCCTGCCTGGAAAGACCCTGCTTCGGTCGTTCCATTTTCCATAAAGCGAATTGATATACCCTGTTTCGCAACGATATCCTGACTGTCTTCATAGCCAGCAGGCACAAAACGAATACGATCACATTGCAGTTCCAATGTCGAGTTACTGGTCTGAACGAAGGCGTTGGGTGTTGGGGTGGAACTGTAAGCCCATTCGGCGGAGGCCGCATTTGCCGTCGTTAAGGTTAGCGCCAGAGTGCCCACGGCGATCATGATATAGTGCTTCATCTTGCCTCCTTAGAGAACTGATATTGGGATTTCTGAAAGCCGGGAAATCGGTCGGCGATTGTGGAGAGCCGGTTGACCGGCTCTCCTTTGGGGAAAGTGGTTAACCTTCACCGAGATAGAATACTGTCTTGGCATTTCCTGCCAGGTCGGTTTCACAAACCCAAGGCTGTTCAGCTTCGGGAACTTTCATCAGGACGCTGTATCCGTCTTCCAGTTTGGTCACATCAGATACGCTGGACCCTGAAACACCCACAACTTCATTCGTTTTGGCGACACAGTTAAGTTCAGCCGCCGCTGTGCTTCCCATCGATTGAACCGCCTGTTCATCACAAGCAGTCACCAAGACAAGGGCTGCACCTGCCAATAGAGCGCCATACTTCTTCATTTTTTCTCTCCTTTATTGAGTTTAGTGGCGCCGCAGGTTATTCAACGTCTTCTGTTCTTTGTCTGAAGTTATGCTGGTGGACCGTATACATTCGTTCCGCTTTCGGATGGCCGGGTCAACCACCAGATCATCAACACCGACAGGATCAGCTGTAGAATGGACACTACCAAAATTCCTGTTCCTCCCAACAATGCTGCTGGACCTCTAAGCGCCTCTGGATCATTAACACCCTGTTCCAGAACCGAAAATGCCACAACACCTGTCATCAGCATAACCATGGTTGCAATGCTAAGAGCCATGGGAAGCAGCAAATACCATCCAGGCCTACCGGTATCATGCAAGCGTCTCCACCCAGCAGCCAGCATAGGGATCACAACACCAAGCTGGAACACGCTGGAGAACACGCGTCTGCCTTCACCGGCTTCAGGATTGGAACCAAAAAGAAGGCTGTCAACAACAGCCAAGAGCGCACTCGTTACAACGACGAAAAGCACAAACCACCAGTACTCCGGTCGTGTTGCGCGCCCTGAAAACACAAGGTACTTTCTAAAACATGTCTTGATCGCGTCGCTAAAATCCATCTGCTCCCCCGTGGAGTTAGTTAATTTCACATGTGTTAATATTTATAGCAGCGCGTGAGCAAAGCAAAAGTAAAGAGCTTTAGGGGGGTGTGGTAGTTGCATGAACTCAAGAACCTGCGCCTGGTGCCTTGACACAAGACAAGTTGTGGCCCCTCCAAACCGTGCCCCCATCTACTGACCCCTACAGTCTGAATTGCGCGGACAGCGTCCCTTCAAAACACAAAAACCAACGGCATCTCTTTCAGCGTTGATGTTAGCCGTAGTCAATGCATCGATTGACCGTGTCAGATCAACCCAACGTTGCCAAAAAACATAGATTGCGGCATTTGAGTGCAAGAAGGGAAGCAGACGTTTGCTGCAATTTCTAACAGATCAAGAAACAGCGTGAAAAGTCGTCATTCACATCGCCACAATCGGGATATCCAGTGGACTAGACTTGTCGTGGACAAGAACCTTGAGCTCGCCTTTACCAACCCAATCGACGAAATCCATTCGGTGGGGAAGATTGACAAGACGGTTTACGCGCGGCGTGCTATGGGTATTAGCTAAATCAATGAGCAACTTTCCTTGGATCATTCTTGGCGTGTTCGTGGGCGTTTGCGCAGCCCTGTTAATAATGAAAGAGCGCGCCCATTGGTTGGCATCGCTTGAGTTTGAACTCTATCCGCCACCTGTACCGACCTCGATACTTGCGACAGTACGAGAAGCGGAAAGAAGATCATATGAAGAACGGTCAATAGTTCGCCAGCTGGCAGAAGAGGCACAGGATGTTCTTGTATTTACCTCACCCGAAATCGCATACAAAATGGATTTTTCAGTAGGCCGATACCGCATCAAAGCCCAAACCGTCGAGGCAATTTTGCCTTGGGCAGTCGAGAACAATTTCGTCGTCCTCAGAACAACCAGTGCAAAAAGCTTTTCGCATGCATTGGCGTATTTCTCAGAACAGCCCGGGCTAAATGACTGGCAAGCGGCAACTTACCTCGAGTGGTTGAAGAAAAGTCACCCCCTGATGGCGAGTACTCCGTGGTCAGAGATAGCAGCCAATCCAGAGCTCGTGGCAAAGCTTTACTCCGGCTACATGGGAGCAGGTGGAGACTGGGATTTATGGAGAGAGAACCTGACTCCAGGGCCGATTGCTGTTCAGCGACTAGGATTGAAGTAAGGGCAGCGGCGCAGTACATAGCGGGTTAGTCTAGACTAGAGACTTTCGACACCGCTTTGGTGCGCCAAACTGGGCATCAAAAACCCATTGGCAAGTTTTCACGATAGGAGGCCTATTGATGCCTTGGAAACGAAGTGTTGGAACTGCCATCGCCATCACGACCGCTGGGGTCGCTTTCTGGGTCGGCTCGGAATTCCAGAAAGCGGCGTATCTCGACCAGTGCCTTGATCTGGGCGGCGGCCAGAATCCCGGCGACCACCCGATATGCGTGGTTGAAAAGGCCGCGGCACCCCTTCATCTTGGAGAGATCGTGATAGCGGCACAGGGGGTTGTCGGCGGTGAAATGCGCGAAGATCCGGACGGCCAGTGGTTGGTCGAATTGAGGTTGGCACCCGACGTTGCCGCGGCGCTGGCGGCATTCAGCAAGGCCTCTGTTGGCGGCACACTCGACATTCGGGTGGATGGAATCCTGGTGCGCTCGGTCAACATCGCCGAGGGTATTGTGGGCGACCGCTTCGTCCTTGCATTGGCCAGGGACAAAGCCGGGTCACTCGCCCAAGGCCTCGGGCTGGACGGACTCTAGCGTGATTACGCGCAGGCGTGCTGTCTGGTCCCGGGGCGAACCTCCCCGAACGATGTGGAAAACCGCTTGTCTCGAATCGGGACGCATTGCAGGCTGAGTGAAAATCGCTCGGGTGTTTGGCTCGGAAATGTTGTGAATCCGGTTTTCCAGAAAGGAAGCACATGCGCCACTTGGCCTTCTTCACTTACATATCTCTACTCGCAACTCCCCTGCTTGCTGGCTAGGCGATTGCCATGTCCGATGCAGACAACGCCTGTATCGACCAGCTCAGGACTGTTGGCGGGCCGGATGGTGCGTCCGGCACCGTGTTGAGCTCGGAGTTCTCCGAAGCCGGAACCCTCGTGATGCTGAAGGACGGCGGCGGGACGATCTGGCGCTGCATTGCCTACAAGGATGGCGCAATCGGCGAGTTGTCGGTCGTGGAGGGTGCTGACGATGGCGGCGGCGCGATGGCGGGATCGGGGGCGTCCAAGCCGACGACAGACACCCAGCGTGTGCGCTTTGATGCCGGGACCACGGGCGCGGAGATCTCTGCTTCGCTCGCGCCGGGCAGTTCTACGCGCTACGTGCTTGGCGCGCAGGACGGCCAGTTCCTCTATGTCCGCGTAGCACCACGGAGCGGAAGCCTCGGCTACCTGATCTACAATCCCGATGGCTCGGCGCTGCTCGACTTCATGACGCCGGACAAGGAATATCGCGGCCAGCTCTGGCAATCCGGCGATCACGTCATCGAGGTGGTCAACAATGGCAGCTCCGAGGCAAGCTACAACGTGATCTTCGGGATCGAGTGACCGGCGGCCATGAACCGAGCCTGCAGGATCATCGTCGGGTTGTTTCTGGCGGCCTATTTGCTGGCTCTGTTCGTGTTCCTTGTTGGCACCTTTGGATGGTTCGGCGCAGCGCGAGATCCACTCTCGGGAGTCTTCCTGATCCCGCTCGGGCTGCCCTGGAACCTGCTGATCGAGCGCTTTCCCGAGCCGTTCTGGGCCTGGCTTGCGGCGGCGGCGCCGGCTCTCAACCTCGTCCTGTTGCGGCTGGTCTGTGGACGGATGGGGCGGCGGACCTAAGTGACTGACAACAAAAACAAGGAACGGAACATGGGAAAGACAGGGATTGCAATCATCAGCCTCGTCGTCGGCCTTGGGGTCGGTGGCTGGGGCGGCCTCAGCCTCGGAGGCGGCGCGATGATGGGCGTCGGCGTGGCGACGGGGTTGTCCTCTGGCATCTGCGCCACCGTTCAGGCCGCGCAGGAAGAGGGGTTGCTCACCGCGGAGCATGTGGACCAGGTGCTCAACCGCGCCGCCCAGAATGTTTCGGGCAAGACGGAACTGCCCGAAGGCGAGCAGATCATCGGCAGTGCCGATCAATGCGCCGAGTTCATGCAGAAGCTGCAGGACGGTAGCTGATTGAGCGATTGGCCGTGGGTTCGCGACGATACTCCACTTTGGATCTGCGGCCCCAAAACAGGCAGAGACGCCTGGATTGTACACAAAAAACGAAGGAGGGATTTCCATGAAACTCAACACTCTCGGCCTGGTCGCCGCGATCTGCGCCTTGGCCGCCTGTCAGGACACCGGCGGTGATACCGCGATGCCGACGGTCGGCAGCGACAGCAACCTGATGGCTTTCGAAGGCGCAAAGGCCGGCCAGGCCGAGATGGGCATCCAGAGCCTCGGCTATGAGCTGATCCGGACCGAGGGCCTGACGGCCTATTGGTTCAACCGTTCCACGGGGGCCTGCGCCGAGATCGTAACATCGGATGGCCGTTATTCTTCGGTAAAGATGCTGCCTTCCGGAGATTGCTGATCTGAGCGCGTCCGGCTCCTCGGGGGCCGGACCAAGACAAACGACCCTTTCAGGAGACCAGAATGGACCTCGATCTTTCCCGCATCATCGTGACGGTGTTGGTCATCTTCGTCACGGTTATGGCCGTGGAGCGAACCAGCTTCGCGAAGACTGCAAGTCGCCCCAAACGCGCGCTGATCGCCTGCATTATCGTCTTTGTGGTTATGTTAGTGCTAAATATGATCTGGCCCGAGCCCGTGACAACCGGCTAAGCCGCCTCAGGCGTCGTTCTTTTCGTGCGCCGCTGAGGTTATCTGACAAGATCCAGCCGTTTCAGAACTGCCTTTCTGGACCTGATCTCTGCCGGGAGGCTTTTCGGGTCGATTGGGGTAAGAAATTCAGCCCCCTCATAGGCGGTCACCGAACCTAGCTCGCCGTTCTCGAACTCCAGAACGGTGAAACTGTGCCCGCTGCGGGTGCTGTCACCGATCAGCACGCGCGGTCCGCCGCCAAGGCAGGCCTGCGAGATATAGGCCACACCGTCCTTCCAGCCGGGATAGTAGGCGTGGTGGTGTCCCGACAGGTGCAGATCGACGCCCAGATCGTGATAAAGCGCCTCCAGCGCCGGATCACCGATGATCTCGCGTTCGCGTTTCTGGGCGAAGGGCCAGAGCGGCAGGTGGCTGAAAGTGACGGTCGGCTCGCTTCCCTTCACTACCTTGCTCAGACGCGCCATCTGATCTCCCCGCAGGGGGCCCAGCGTCGTGGCGTCCAGCGAAGCGAAGCGCACGCCCTCCATCTCGAATGCGTAGAAGAACGGGTAATCGGCGCCGTCGAGGAACCGCAGGTCCGGTTTCCGGGCGCGCCATTCCTCGCCAAAGATCTTTCGTTCGCCCTCGAAACCGCCATAGGCGGAGGCGTCGTGATTGCCCGGCGTGACAGCCAGCGGGATGCCGGCCTGCGCCAGCGGATCGCTGACCACGCGATGGAAACCCGCCCACATGGCGCGCACCTCGCCCGCGCCGAGGACGGGCTTGCGCTGGCCTGCCACCATATCTCCGGTCGAGATCACGAGATCCGGCTTCATCTCGATGATCCGCTGGATCGCGACGGGAACGCGATTGGAATAGCTTGTCGAGCCGTAGGAGCCATTGAGATCGGAGATCACGACGACCCGCAGAGCAGCGGCCGGCCCCGCGAGGAGCGACAGGCAGACAAGGACCGCCCAGAAGGCGCTACGCCCCATCGCAAGCCACCTCTGCCGCATCAACCGCACCGGTCACGAAATACGTCTCGGGATCGAGGTCGAATGTCAGCTTTCCTGCCGTGCAGGTGCTTCGGAGAATACCGGCGGCAAATGCGGTGTTCTTGACGACCTGCGCAATCTGTCCGTCATCAAGCCCGACACGCGTCGCCACCCACTGATAGATTGGCCCCTGCGCCTGAAGATCGGCGTCGAGCGCCATCAGCTTCCGGTAGGTCTCCGGCCCGAAATGGCGCAGCTTTTCCAGCATCTGCGTGCTCTTGGCGAAGTTGGCATATTGCACCCGCCCGCCCGCATCATTGTCGTTGAGATTGGTGCGGCGCATTAGCACCGCCTCGGGCGGCACAGACCCGTCACCGCGCTCGTGATGCTTGGCCTTCTTCGACTTCAGCTTTCCGTTCTCTGCCCAATAGTAATAGGGCGTGAAGTCGATATTGCCGACGCGATCCTGCTGGCTGAAGATGAAGTCGAGCAGGATAATCTCGCTCAACTCCTTCATCCAGAACACCATCTGTTGCGGCGTGCCATCCTCGCCCAGGTCCCGCGCGATCTGGCGGTCCTTGAGACCTTCGCGCAGACCTTCGGCAATCGCCTCCTCCAGCGGTTTGTCGGATCGAAGCGCGATGAAGGCCGGGGTCTGCTGGAAATCCTCGTTCTGCCCCTTGCCCCAACCGGATTTGCGCGTGCCGTTGATCTCCGAGCCATAGCGGTGACCGGGGCTCGACAGCAGCACGCCGTAGATCTGGCTGCGGTCAGAGGTGAACAATTCATCCGTGGGGCGATAGCTGCCCGGGTCGCGATCCGCCGCCGCGAATGCCCGCCATCCTTCATGGTTCATCCGACCTCCCGACCGGCCGCCGGACAGCGACAGGCCCGGATCTGCCACCTCGCTCTGGTGCATCTTGGCATCCATGCTGCGCCAGACCACGACGGGCACTTTCACCGTTGCGTCGAAATACCGAGAGAAATGGTAATAAAGCAGTGAAGAGGGTGCAAAGGTGCCACTCGTGCCCTTGGCGTTCATGGTCGATTTGAATTTGGCCAGGTTATCGGCGGCTAGCGACTTGGCCGACTTGCCTTCCTTGCAGGCATTGCGTTCGAATTCCGCGCGGTTTCCCGCATACCGTCCCTCGCTCACGTCATAGACCATCATGCCTGGGCTGGTGCTCCAGGTCTTGGGGCACAGGGCGACGGAGGCGTCGTAGAAATCGATGCCGCAATAGTCGGCTTCGTCCTTGGCATCGCCCTTGCTGTAGAACCCGCCGGGGATCGGCGCGATCCGCACGCATTTCTCCTCTACCCCGTTCGGGCTGGTGAAAAGTGTTGCTTCCCCGATGACTTCATCCGAAGCATGAGACATCCCGGTTGTCACCATGAACGCCGCAACCGTTGCGAAAAAACTCTCTTTCATGCCGGAAACTCCTATTGCGGACAGATCGCGGCCTGCTCGGCGCTGGTGATCTGCAATGACGGATCAAGCTTGAACTTGGCAAAATGCTTGTCGATCCAGTTCGCGCAACCGCCGGAGCAATCGGCGCCATTGCGCGTGTCGTCCCAGTACTTCTTTGCCCGTTCCTCGCTCCAACCGCAGAACTGCACCAACGCCATGGCCGACACCGCGCCGGAGGAATGCACGCCCCACATGCAATGTACCAACACCGGACCGGCGCCAAGGTTTTTGATGCTGGCGTGGATCTGACGCATGATGTCGGCGGTACTGGTAGAGCGTCCACCTTGGTAGTCGAGGCTTCGGGCGCCGCATTGCGTGGTGCCGTATTTGGTATGCTTGCCAAAATCAATGTAGCGCGCGCCAGAGAAACCGGCCTCGCAGAGTGCCTCGCGTTGGGCGCTGCTCAGGCCCGTGCGGCCTTTGTCTCCGCCGTGAAAGCCGGATCGGTACAACACGCCGGACATGACCGGACGGAAAAAGGCAAGCCCGTCAGTCGGTCCGCTGGAACGAGCGATCATCTGCTTGCTGCTCGGGCCTCCATCGCGCGCGGTATAATCGGAAGCATCTGCCGCAAACGCTGTGACCGTGGCCACAACAAAAGTGGCAAGCAATGACAGGCAACGACGGGCAAAGTGGAAGCGGGCTGACATCATCATGTTCCTGATTTTCCGGTTCGGTTCATGCACGTTATGGTAACCTCTAATGCCTTTAGGTCCAGAATTTTCCCGGGGATCGGGGTGGGTTTCGCTATTGCCCGGCGCCGTCCCGCAGGATCTCGTAGGTGAATAGGCGCGATGCCTTGCCATTATCGTTCACGATGTAAAGGCGCTCGGAACGTGCATCATGGGCGACCCCCTCGGCATGCGGAACTTCGCGCGGCTTATCTCCGTCAAGCCATCCGAGAGCATAACTTCGGGTCGGAGAACTTCCACTGGGGTCGAAAAGGAACAGTCTTTCGGCCCGGTCGCTGACGATCCAGAGGCATCCGGTCGGCGCATCCAGCGTCAAGCCAGACACATCGAGGTGGCGATCCGACTGGTCATCATCGACGAAACCGAGTGCAGGCGTCAGTTCCCTTACCCGCAGAATTTCGGTCAGATCCATGGACAGCTCCAGAAGAAGCCGTGGGCGCTTCTCCTTGAGCAGGTAGACCCGGTCACGCTCCGAGTCGATGGCGATTCCTTCGAGACCGTCATTGGAATCAGAGGTCTTTAAGATTTTTCGGATAAGTTTATAGCCCAGCATGTCATCCAGCAAGACCAACTCCGGCTCGCCCGACCGGGGGCCGATCACCAAGATACCGGCAGCGCTCTCGCTCACAGCGAGGATACGGTTTCCGACGGGGTCAAACACGACACCTTCAAGTTCTTTGACCTCGACAATTGCATCGGGCGGTGTTTCGAGCCGACCATCGAGATTGAGCATGAACAGCGCCGACGTGTCGTCGCTGACGCTCAGGAATTGATCGGCCTCCTCTGCCAATGAAAGTCCGGAGGGTTCGGAAAACCCCGACGCTTTGTCCGCAATCCGACCGCTTTTCAGAAATCTTACGGAAGGATGGCCACAACCGGCCAGTGCCGCCGAAGCGACCCCGGTCAGGAGCATCAAAATCAACCAAAATCGTATTGCCGAGAAGATCATCGCGAAGACGGAATCATGCAAGGTGCCAATCGGATATCAGCTCCGGGTTCGCGGCGTCGAGGTCCATCATCGCGTGTACAAGGGCATCACGAGAACCGCTCCGGCCACCGACAACAGTGAAGGAAAACGTGTGCTTGGCCTTCGCCTTGCTCAGTCCGGCAATCGAAAACCCGGCAGATTTCAGACCAGCCTCAAAGTCCTCGCGCGCCTGCGGTGTGGCATGCTTCTCGGCGAATTTCACCTCGACGACATGATGTGGCGAGGCACCGAACACGTACACGATCGCCCAAGCACTTGCCGTGGTGATCAGCGCCATGACGGGCAGATCGAGTCCAACGCAGAGCCCGACCAGCGTCACCAGGATTAGGCGCATGGTGTCCGACATCTGGCCCGCATCGGTACGAAAGCGTAACAACCCGCCAATACCAAAAATCACGAATCCGATGATGGCGCCGTGGTTCATGACCAGAAAGCCGACCACCATGCCAATCAGGGCGTAGACGAACAACGTGCCTGGAACCTGGTACTCAGCCAGTTTGCGTCGGTCCGCGCGGGTTGCCGGATGGTAGGCGATCACCGCAGTCATTACTGTTACCTCGATCAAGCCAAGAAGGAACTGACCCATCTCGTGAAGTTCGGCAAGTTGACCCCATCCCTTGCCGGTCACCGTAAGATTCTCTGCGAGCATTCCAGAGGGATCGACCTGTGCAGCCAGCGGAGTTGCTATCCAGAGAAATGCAAACAGAAGGGAAAGCACGCGCCAGCCCCCACATCGCATGGACGCAGAAATGCTCCAGATTGCTTTGAGTTCCAACGATATCATGTTGTAGTACTTCTCCCCTGAGTTTTTGGCGTCATGCCGGTGCGGCCATTGCAACAAAAACACCTCTTGTTCAGCAATACAGCATGTTGGGCCCTCAGTACCAAGCCTCTGTGACTGGAATGGTTTCAAATCATCTCCAAGGTTTCGAAGGATGGACCCATTTGCAGTGCAGCAAAAACACCGATGCAGCCACTTTCTTTGACGAGCACGATCAGCAATCGGCGGTTCCGGTTTGTTCGTCCACACCGCGGTTCCTCACTTTGAATATGGAAGCGGTCGTAATTTCTGTGATCAATTTCAAGAGTGACCGAGTGTCAGCCGAGAATCCCCTTACTCGGAAATGAGAAGGACGATCCTGCTGCATAATCGGCGTAAGACCGCTTTGAGGCAGTCGTAATACGGCTCAACCCATGGCGATGAACGGCGGCATTGGGCCGAGGCTGTGTGGAAACTCTTGCCAATGCCTCAAGGTTTTCCTTGTCCTGTGGCGTATCGGGTAATTTGAGGCTGAGACAGCCATGGCGGCTCATATGCGCCATGGCGGCCGTGATCGTACCGCTTTTTGCGCTCGAAATACGGCTAATTATGTTGCAATTGCCTTCATTAAAGGACCAATTCCCACGATGTTGATCATTCGTTTGATATTATAAGCAAGGACATGCAACGCCATCTCGGCACGCACGTTCTTTAGCTTTCGCATCTGGAAATGGGTTGCCCCCATCCATGCTTTGAGTGTCCCGAAAGGGTGCTCGACTGTGCACCGCCGGACGCGCATCAGGTTTGGGTCGCGCTCCATCCGATCATACATCTCATCGATCAGATGTTCGTGCTCCCAGCGGGTGATGCGGCGCTCCTTGCCGGTCGTACAGCGGGACTTGAGAGGGCAATACTGACAATCATTCTGCCAGTAACGCCGGTGCTTCAGGCCTCGCTCTTCGCGGGTGTAGCGGTAGGTCAACTGCTTTCCGGCGGGGCAGGTGTAGCTATCAACCTCGGCGTCGTAGACAAAGTCTGCCTTCACGTACATGCCCTTCTTGCGGTTGCCGGAGGTGTCAGGTCTGGGCACTGTGGCGGTGATGCTATCCTTGTCACAAGCGAGTATTTCTACCCCGCTAAAGTAACCCCGGTCAGCAATGGCGTCCAGTTTCTCTAGCTTGAGCGCATCCTTTGCAGCCCGTGCCATTGGGGCCAGTTGGGCTCGGTCGTTTCCAACCGTCGTGACCTCATGCGCCACAATAAGATGGGTATCGGTATCGACTGCCGTCTGGACGTTATATCCGACGAGGCCGGTTCCCTTACCGCGGGTTGCCATGGAGCGGGCGTCCGGATCGGTCAACGAAATCTGGCCATCGGGCGTATCTTTCAACTGCCGCGCTATGCCTGACAATCGATCCACTTCCTCGCGGACGCGGTCGAGCTTCGCCTTCAGATGCGTAACCCTGTCGATGTGCGCTTCCTGCGCCTCCTGCCGGTCGACGCGGGCCATCTCGTCAAGATAGCGGGAGACGCTTTCTTCAAGATGACTGATGCGCAACGCGATCTTTCCAGACGTGAAGTTGCGATCCCGGTTGTTCACCGCTTTGAACTTACTGCCGTCAATGGCAACGCATCCACCGCCTAAAACACCGACACGGCGGCAGAGCTCAACGAAGCGCGCGCAAGTCTTGCGGATGGCGGAAGCATTGAACCGCCGGAAGTCCGCAATCGTCTTGTGATCCGGTGCCAAACGACCAGTCAGCCACATGAGTTCGACATTCCGACCAGCCTCGCGCTCCAGGCGGCGACTTGAAGGAACGCGGTTCAGATAGCCATAGATGAACAACTTCAACAGAACCGCTGGTTCTTAACCTGGCCGACCAGTCTGTGCCGGAGAAGTGCGTTCAAATCCACATTCGGCCAAATCCAACGCGTCCACGAAGACATCAACGATACGAACAGGGTTGTCCTCGCAGATCCAGTCCTCCAGCCGCTCCGGAAACAGCGTGATCTGATTGCGCTCGACACCTTCAATAAAACCCGACATCCCGACCTCCAGCCCATGAAGTCAACCTATCAGAAAACGGAGTTTTTACACAGCCTCGGCCGTTCGCACCAGTTGAACCGATCCATGCGCAGGGCCGCAAGGTCCCGCAACACGGCCATCCTTCTCAGGCTCGCGAATGACTGGTTTCTCCGCTGCGCACTCCTCAAGGAAATCGCATACAAGCCATTTGCTGAAGATCGAATTTAGGGTTCCTGCTAAAGACCTTCGAACCACGTCAGAAATTGCAATAAGATCAAAGAGAATGTCCGGCGCTGCGGTGGCTATCTCTCGCGTCTAACTCTCTTTCAGCCGCTTCTCGGCGTCTTTCGCTAGTTTCCAGCTGGTCTCTAAACCCGCCCGAAGCGTCTCGTAATTCTGCTCCTCGCGCAGCAAGTCGGCCAATGTGGTGACGGACGTGAGATGTGATTTCATCAATAGCGCCACGCAATGCGCCAAGCCATTCACCTTGCTTTCGATCCTGCTGGTCGAGCGCTTCTCCAAGGCGTGCAATTCCTTGGCTGAACTCTCGCAGGCCGTCACCAACCGCTCGACGGATGCGAGCAATTCGCGTTCCAATGCTGTCAGGGTCTGTGTCATCTAGGGTTCCTTGATCTCGATACAGATGACCGGCGTCCCGGCCATGGTGCAGGTCTTCAATTCGGTCCGGTCGGGGTCCAGCGTCACCCATGTCTGCCCAGCCTGTTCGATCCGTGTCAGGCCAAGCCTCGTCATCTCCGAGCGCGTGGTCAAACCCGTCCAAAACCAACTCGCGATCAGCACTGTCACGATCCAGGATGAGACCATCGCCACGATCACCCAGGGTGAGATCGTCAACCAGCGCCTGATCGTCTCGCTCCGTCTTTCCAACTCGCTCCTGCTGTCGCTCAGAAAGAACCTGATATCGGTCTCGATTGTATGCAGCGCGCTGGTCGCAATGCTGCTGAAATCGCTCCTGAAGCTCTCCAGTTGAGATGCCATCAAGGCGGCGTGGTCGCTGCGTACTGTCTCCAGGTCCGCGTTCAATTTCTCGGCGAGGCGGTTCGGCTTGCCAGTCGTCATGGAAAATCTCTCCTTTCAAACGCCAGCGCTCGCCGGTGTCGGGGTCTTTGGCGGTGATGTAATTCTTGCTGGCACGGGGGATCTCGAATCCCGCGTCAGTGAGTGCGTCGATCATGCTAGCACGGTCAGTAATGGTGCCGACGCTGATCTGATCGAGGATCCAATCGTGCAGCGCCTCGCGCCCCTGTGCGCGGGTTGGGGCCTCAATCGTCGCCCTTACCTTCCGTGCGCGTTCTGGGTCCAAAGGGTCTGCCCAACCGTGCGTCTTGTTCAACAGGTCGCGCAGGCTGGAAAAGGCGTTCTCATGTCCCGGCGGAGCGATGTTCAGCGCCTTGCCGGTGCTGAGCTCAAGGCGTGGCGTGCAGAAGTGCAGCTCGACGTTTCCCTCATGCGTATGCCGCACCCAGAGACAATCGTATTGATCCCTGTCCAGCCCAGCCAAGGCCAGAGCCTCAAATAGCTCAATGGCCTCTTGCTGGGCGGCGGGACTGGGATCATCGCTGTCGGCAAAGCTGATCACGCCCGCCGTGTAGCTCCATTTGTTGGAGCTCGCATCGATCAGGTCGCGGGTCTGATCGGGGTTGCCGTGCAGCACCACGGGCAGCGGGTCGCGTATTTTGGTTTGGGGCTCACCGTTGTCATCGCGGAAGAGGTTGCGGTTCTCATCATAGGCCAGAACTTCACGCGCTGTCAGGTAGTCTACGGGGGCCGCACCGCCACCTGTGCCAGTGGAGAAGAACGAGATGATCATTCGCAGTTCTCGCCTGTGTGCGCCGCCACGATCTGCGCCATCTGCCGTTCGATGATCACCAGCTGAGCAGCGACCTTGAGCGCATCGATCTGGTTCGCGCGGCCGGATTTGACCGCGCCGTTGATCCAGCGGGAGAGCTGATTGAGGTTGCCGCCGACGCGGGCAATCGCAAAGGTCAGCTTCGGGTCAACACGTGGGACGGGCTTGCGCCGACGTGCGTCGGTTAGCCCCAAGGCCTCGCGCATCAGCGTGGCATTGGGTAGACCAGCGGCGCGCGCTTTGGTCACAAGAACTGCCTTTTCCGACGGGGTGCATCGGAAGATCACGCTCTCGGAAAGGCCCTCTTTGACGCCGCTTGCGCGCGTCTGGTTGGGGTTTGAAGGGGAGGCTTTCCGCCCCTCACAAGTCCCGCCGATGTAATCGGTGGGTAACCTTGCTCTCTGCACTTTGTTGGGCTCTGTCGCGTTCATGATCTCAGCCCCGCCGCCTCGATTTCAGAAGGGCTGACCAGGTTTGCGGCCAGCAAAGCGGTTACTTGGCCGGGCGTGATATGGCGGCACAGTGGATGACGATCTGTGACCCAGTCGGCCAAGCCTTTCAGCAATTCGGCCTCTTTGGCTTTGCCCGCTTCTCGCGCTTCCTCAATGTTCTGAAGGTATTTCAACCAACGGCCAGAGGAGAACCAATTGTCGGAGAAACACACCTTCGAGCGGGTGAATCCTTCGCTCTCGCTCGCATAGGCCCACACAGCGTCCTCGAGGTCTTTGGCATCCACTCCGTCGGCCAGCACTTGGCGGATTTGCGAGATACAAACCGCTTTGCTGCGAATGCGATCCTCCGGATAGGCGGACAAAATCTTTTCTAAAATCTCATCCTCCACCGCTGCCTTCGCGTGCGAAGGATTTGGTTTTTGATATGGTTTATATCTGTTCTTATAGGATTTGCCCTCTGGGGCAGATGGCTTGCCCTCAGGCGCAAATGCATCATTTTCCCTCTCAGGCGGATCGATTTGCCCTTTTGGGCAAATGGAGTTGCCCAAGGCATACCAACAGGTCCGATCATAGCGATCATCGCTGAAATTGCCCTTGATGATCAGCTCTGCGCTGACCAGCTTTTCGAGCGCTGTTCGGATCTGCTTTTCGCTCAGATAGGGGAAGAGTTCACTAAAGGCCGAGATCGAATTGTAGGTCCAATACCGCCCGTCTCGAAGGTTACGGCGATTGGCTTGGTTCTTCTCGATCCAGAAGGTGATGTTCTGGAAAATCACAGCTGCATTGAGACCGACACGTCCGGCGATTTCGGGATCAAAGCTATGGCGGCTCATGATTGGCCCCCGAAATACGCACAAACGTGCGAGTTTTGTACAGGTTTTGTACGAGAAATCGGCCGTTTCAGCCGATTTCGCCGCGAAAGCTGGCGGGACTTTCTACAAGCTTCCGCACAACATCCTGTAAATAAGCCATATTTTTCAGGTGGTTTTGGCGACCCCGGCAGGATTCGAACCTGCAACCTGCCCCTTAGGAGGGGGCTGCTCTATCCAGTTGAGCCACGGGGCCAAGACCTAGCGACGATCTGGTAACCCGCATGACGTGCAAATTGGGCTGTCGATCCTCGGTCCTGACGGTCATCCTTAGTCCAATCAGCTGGACGTTGCAAACCGGCAGTGTGGCGGCCTCGTAGTTTGCCCTTCAACCTTGAGATCGCGCTTCGAGCGCTTGTGTCTGAGTGAATGTTCACGTTAACATCACTGTCACTTGGAAAGCTCGAAAAGGGTCCATCTTGACAGCAGATACGAAACGCCCGCTCACCCTTCGCGATGTCTCCGAAGCGTCGGGAGTGTCCGAAATGACAGTCAGCCGGGTGTTACGCAATCGCGGGGATGTGTCCGATGCAACCCGTGCCCGCGTGCTGGCCGCCGCCAAAGAGCTGGGCTATGTCCCCAACAAGATTGCGGGCGCCTTGGCCTCGAACCGGGTCAATCTGGTGGCAGTGATCATTCCTTCGCTGTCGAACATGGTCTTCCCCGAGGTTCTGACCGGGATCAATCAGATTCTGGAAGACACTGAATTGCAGCCCGTTGTCGGCGTTACCGACTACCTCCCCGAAAAAGAGGAAAAGGTGCTCTACGAGATGCTCTCGTGGCGGCCATCCGGCGTAATTATTGCGGGGCTCGAGCATTCCGAGGCCGCGCGCACGATGCTGGACGCGGCGGGTATTCCCGTGGTTGAGATCATGGACACCGACGGCAAACCGGTGGACGCGATGGTGGGCATTTCACACCGCCGCGCAGGCCGCGAAATGGCGCAGGCGATCCTGAAAGCGGGCTATCGCCACATCGGGTTCATGGGCACCAAGATGCCGCTGGACCACCGCGCCCGCAAACGTTTCGAAGGCTTCACCGAGGTCTTGGGCAAGAACGGGATCGAGATCGAAGATCGCGAGTTCTATTCCGGTGGGTCCGCGCTTGCCAAGGGGCGCGAGATGACCAAGGCCATGTTGGATCGCTCGCCTGATCTGGATTTTCTCTATTACTCCAACGACATGATCGGCGCGGGCGGCCTGTTGTACCTGATGGATCAGGGCATCGACGTGCCGGGCAAAGTCGGCCTTGCTGGCTTCAACGGGGTTGAGCTTTTACAGGGCCTGCCCCGGCAACTGGCAACGATGGACGCCTGCCGCCTGGAGATCGGGCGCAAGGCGGCCGAAATCATAGCCGCCCGCCTGGAAGACCCCGAACAGGATCTTGACTGCCGCGTAACCCTGACCCCCAAGATCAGCTACGGCGACACGCTGAAGCGGCGCTGATCCGGTGTCGACCCCGGTGTTGGACAACAGATCCGCCCGCGCGCTGTTTCTGGACCGCCACGCGCTGGCGGAACAGCCCGCAGGCCCGGCCAAGGGCCAACACCTGCTCGACCTGATCGAACGGCTGGGGTTTGTACAGCTCGACAGCATCAACACCGTTGCGCGCGCGCACGACATGATCCTCTATTCGCGGCGGCCGACGTATCGCCCCAAGCACCTCAAGCGCCTTTACGAGGCTGACCGCGCCTTGTTCGAACATTGGACTCATGATGCCGCCGTGGTGCCGATGGCATACTACGCGCACTGGCATCTGCGGTTCCAACGCGACGCTGAACTCTTGCGATCGCGGTACAAGAATTGGCGTCGCGACGGGTTCGAGCAGCGGTTCGAAACCGTGCTGCAGCACATCCGCGATCACGGGCCGGTCAGCTCGTCAGATGTCGGCAAGGACGAGAAAAAGGGCTCGGGCGGCTGGTGGGACTGGCACCCGTCGAAAACAGCGCTTGAATATCTGTGGCGCAGTGGTGCGCTAACGGTCGTCGGGCGCGACGGGTTCCAGAAACGCTATGACCTGACCGAGCGCGTGATCGAGGAGCACCTCTGCCCCGGTGCGATCCCATGTGACGCCGAACACACGGTGGATTGGCTGTGCAACGCGGCACTGGACCGATTGGGATTTGCTACATCCGGAGAGTTATCGGCCTTTTGGGACACCGTATCGTCGGCTGAGGCCAAAGACTGGTGCGTCGCAGCGGAACAGCGCGGCGAAATCGAGGTGATCGAGGTCGAAAGCGCCGATGGCTCCAGACGCACACACTTTGCCCGCCCCGGAACGGTTCAGGCCGCGTCAGACGTCGCTGCGCCGCCGAAACGGCTGCGCGTCCTGTCCCCGTTTGATCCGGCCTTGCGCGACCGTAAGCGGGCCGAGCGTCTGTTTGGGTTCCACTATCGGATTGAGGTCTTTGTGCCAGCGCCCAAGCGCATCTATGGCTACTATGTCTTTCCGCTTCTTGAGGGCGATAAGTTGGTTGGTCGGGTCGACATGAAGGCGCACCGCGACTGCGGTGAATTGCGGGTTCGGGCGCTTTGGCCTGAGCACGGCGTGCGTTGGTCCAAATCCAGAACCCAAAGATTGGAGTCTGAACTGGATCGCGTCCGCCGTTTTACCGAAATGGACAGGGTGGTCTTCGCGCCCGATTGGCTGCGCGACCCCATTTGACCCGTCGGGTGTCAGGCAGAAAGAAACCCTCGGTCCACCACCAAGTCTTTTAGTCGGGCAAAAGCCTCGTCCTCGCTCAACCCCGATGTGTCGAACTGTGCCAGGGCCTTGCCGTACAAGGCCTCGCGGCTGGTCAGGATGGATTTCAGTTGTTCCATCGCTTCGGGGTTTCCGGCCATTGGGCGTTCGTCGCCTTGCGCCCGGACCCGCTCCATATGCTCGGCAGGAGAGGCGCGCAGCCAGATGGTGTGGAAATGGCTGAGGAGGGTATTGTAGGTCTCGGGCTCGGCCACGATACCGCCCGCAACAGCCAGGATCATAGTCTCATGCGTGGCGATCACCCGGCTCACGGCCTGCGCCTCGAGCTTGCGATAGCCCTCTTGCCCATAAAGCGCCATGACCTCGCTCACCGGCATGCCGCTTTGCTCTTCGATCTCGGCGTTCAGTTCGACAAAGGGGGCGTCCATTTCAGCCCCCAAGCGGGCGCCCAAGGTTGATTTTCCGGCGCCACGAAGCCCGACAAGGCAGACACGTTTGGCCCGCAAAGCCTCGGCCGGTTCGGGGTTCAGGATGCGCAAAGCTGCCTGTTGAACATCTGCATTGGCCACCCGAAACAGATCAGCCACACGCACCGCGTCCGATGTCCAGGGGTCGTCCTCGCCCACCAGCCATTCGATGCGATGATCCAATGCCACGGCGACGCGTTGCAGCAACCCGATCGAGATATTGCCTTCGCCCGCCTCAAGCTGCGCCAGATAGCGTGGCGAAACACCTGACATCTCGGACAGAACCCGCCGCGGAATGCCACGGCGCTGCCGCGCCTCGCGGACTCGTTCACCCACGCGCACAATCAAGCCATCGACCGAGGCCTCGGTGTGGTCGCGCGTGTCCTGCGGGCTGCTTTCGCCGCGAAAGTTGGTGATTTCTGTCATCAGGCCCAGCCGTTATGCAAAATAGTGCGCAATTCTACGACGGCATTGCCAAATTGGCAATGCGACACAGCATTATCTTGCATCTCGCTGGATTGTGCGGGTCAGTAGGTTTCCACGTGATACCGACCGTCTTCGCGCATTTTATCGCGGATCTCAGCCCAGTTCAAACCGATACCGCGCGCAATGTCCTTGAGCGCTTCCTCGACGCCCTGTTCCATCGCCTTGAGGCCGCAGATATAGATGTGACCCTTGGGATCTTGCAGCAATTTGCTCACCTTCTCGGCCTCAGCCCTCAGCTTGTCCTGCACATAGTGCTTGGTCTCACCCTCCATCCGCGAGAATGCGAAATGCTTGGCCATGAAGTCATCTGGCACCTTCCCGAGAGGGCCAAAATACGGCAGCTCTTCGGGGCGCCGTGCACCAAAGACCAGGGTCAGCGTGTCCTTGAGCTTTGGGTTCTCGCGCTGCCTGCGCATTGTGAAGGCACGGAACGGAGCTGACCCGGTGCCGGTGCAGATCATCAGCAGATGCGTCTCGTGATCAGCAGGCAGCAAGAAGGTCGCACCAAACGGTCCGGTCAGTTTAACCGTATCACCCGCTTTCAGGTCACAGACATAGTTCGAGCACACGCCGTGTTCTTCGCGTTTGACGGTCAGGGACAGGTTGTTGAAATTCGGACGCTCGCCGTCACGCGGGCTGGACACAGAATACAGACGCGGCAAATGCGGTTTGCCTTCGGCGTCTGTGCCTGGTGTGATGATCCCGACGCTTTGCCCTTCGAGCACGGGAAAGGGCAGCGCACCAAGGTCCAGGATGATGTGGCGCACGTCACTGTCGCTGTCCTGGTCCGTCAACCGATAGTTCCCCTGCACCTTCGCCTCGGCCGGTTTGCCGATGGTGTAGAGGTTGATCGTGGGTTTCGAGGCTGATGCCGGTGCCTTGGCCTTGCCGCCCGCCCCCTTGTGTGCCTCGGCCAAAAGGGCCGCCATCGCATCATCCAACGCCTCAAGGCCGGTGTCGTCCTCGGGCAGGTCCTCTTGCGGGGGCAGTTCCATCCACTCAAACTGTTCTTCGACCGAATAAGGCTCGGCCACAACGCGCCATTCGTCAATGGACCCCGTTGGGCAGACAGGGATGCAATCCATGCAAAAATTGCACTTCGAAGCATCTACCACGACGTTCATGTCATCGTGTTCAATGGCCTCTTCGGGGCAGGTCATCTCGCAGGTGTAGCAGCGGATGCAGATTTCCGGGTCGATCAGATGTTGTTTCAGGGGTTGGTTCATGGGGTCGACCCCCGCCGTAATACAACCTCGGGCAAAGTGGCCACCTCGGCCAGGGCAAAACAGACGCCCCGGCATGTGGTGCAGCCCAAACAGGGAGCATTCTGGTCGATCACGATCTGACCGACTTCGACCAAGCGCCGGGATTTCGGCGCGCTTTGTTCGATCTCCATGACCTTCTCCTAGCTTGGACGATTACGCCATGTGCAGTTGCACGTATTCGAAATCACCTGGCTTGTTATCGATGCCGACCTTCGGCGGAGAGATCCAGCTTGCGAATTTGCCGGGCTCAAAGCAGGGCTTCATCAGGGACTGAATGAAATCGCCATCTGCCTTGGTTGGCAGCCAATCCTTGACCTTGGCGTCCCACTCTTCTTTCGGGATGATGTTGCCTTCGGGATGGACACTAACACTGGCAAAAACACCAATTTTGCGGTGGAACCCTTCATGAGGCAGTGCCATCGCAAATTCGATCCCATTCTTTTCGATGATCTTGTTCCAGCGGCCAACACCACCTGCGGCGTCTTTCACATAATCATCGCGCAAACGCATGTTGATCGCCGTCAGAGCGGGGACCTCTTCGGCGAGGATCGCACCATCCTTGACCGTGCGCACGACATAGGTGTCGTCGCTCAGCTTGTGGTCGTCCTTGATCCGCATCTCCATGAACCGGCCCTTGATGCCCGCGTTGAACGCGTTGGCGGCATTGGTCGACACTTCGTTGCCGAACAGGTCCAGCGACAGCGTGTAATGCAGGTTCAGCTTTTTCTGGATCGTGGGCAGGTCGATCACACCCAGATCGCGGATCTTGTCGATGTCATAAGGATCGGTGATGCCCGCCTTGTTCATCGCCTCACATGTCGCCTGGATGGTGCGGCCCACGCCGGTTTCACCAACGAACATATGGTGCGCCTCTTCGGTCAACATGAAGCGGCAGGTGCGGCTGAGCGGATCAAACCCGGATTGTGCCAGGCTTTCCAACTGCATCTTGCCGTCGCGGTCGGTAAAGTAGGTGAACATGAAAAACGACAACCAATCCGGTGTCTCTTCGTTGAAGGCGCCCAGCATCCGCGGCGCTTCGTCCGATCCGGACGAGCGGACCAGCATGTCGTTGGCCTCTTCCCGACCATCGCGACCAAAGTATTTCTGAAGCAGATAGACCATCGCCCACAGGTGCCGGCCCTCTTCGACGTTCACCTGAAACAGGTTGCGCATGTCATAGAGTGAGGGCGCCGTCAGACCCAGGAACCTCTGCTGCTCGACCGAGCCCGGCTCGGTGTCGCCCTGGATCACGATCAAACGCTTGAGCATGTTGCGATACTCACCGGGCACCTCTTGCCAGGCGGGTTCACCGTAATGCTCGCCACAGGGAATGCGACGGTCTTCAACTTGTGGTGCCAAAAGAACACCCCAGCGGTACTCCGGCATCTTCACATAGTCAAACTTGGCCCACCCCTTGGGGTCTACGGACACGGCGGTACGCAGATAGACCATGCTTTCCTGAAAGTTCTGGGGAATTAGATCGTTCCACCAGTTGATATAACCGGGGTGCCATTTCTCTAGCGCTTTCAGGACCTTCTTGTCCTGGCTCAGTCCCACGTTGTTGGGGATCTGCGTATCGTAACTCACATTGATCAGGTCGAGCATCTTGTTGTGTCCTCTCCTCTCGCGCCCGGAAACTTTCAAAGTTTCCGGCCCGGTTTCTTTGAAAGAAACCGGTTCCGCCAGTTATACACGTTCCATGTTGTAGTTCCCGCGCACGCCCGTGCCATAGCGTTGCAATGCGCCATCCTCACCCACCGCATTGGGGCGTTGGAAAATCCAGTTTTGCCAGGCGGTCAATCGCCCAAATATGCGGGTTTCCATTGTCTCTGGCCCCGCAAAGCGCAGGTTTGCCTCCATCCCCGTCATCGCATCAGGCGAGAAGCTGGCACGCTCCTCCATGAAGATCCGAACTTCATCCTCCCAGTCGATGTCGTCAAACGCATAGGTGACCAGGCCCAATTCCTCGGCCTCATCCGCCTCGATCGCTTCGCCGATCTGCGCCTTGGCTGTATCAACCGCTTCAGGCGATCCAAGAAAACGGGTTTCCAGCCGAGTCAGGTTGTTCGACATCGGATAATGTCCGAAATTGCCATCTGTCAGAGTGATGGCAGCCATGGGTCGATTGTCACCTTCGAACTCTTCCAGCATCATGTAAGTTCGGTCGACGGACCACAGCAGCTCGGCCAGAACCCCAGCGAAACAAGACCCATGTTCGACCAAAGCCACCAGCGAGCGCGAGGTCATGTCGACCCGTTTCAGCACCCGCTTCCAATAGGTCAGGATTTCATTGGCCAGCCAGTGATCAGAGTTTTCCAAAAGCAGCGCCTCATGCGCCACCAGAAGATCGGCATCGCCCTGGCAGGTAAAGACCACCAACCCCAATTCACGTTCGTTCAAACGCAGATGAAGAATGGCATCGTCCAGCTCACGCGCGAGGCGAAGCATGTAGGTTTCAGCGCCCTGCTCTGTCAGCACCTCGACCGAAACAGGCGCATCGCCATCGGGGCCTTTGATCAATATGGTCGCGCTGCCCGCGTCCCGATCAACTGACACTTCGACTGTAGAGTAGGTCACCGACCCATCCTCGGCAAAGCTGCGTGCGAGTGGCGTGAGGGCAATTCCCGTTGCCACGTCCATCTTGCCCGACGCAACGGCAAACTCGTGGGCGCGCTCTTGCACCGTGTCGTCGAATTTCGAATTTGCGATGACTTCGTCGACCAGCTTCCAATCGACCGCGCGTTGGCCTTTGACACCCTCTTCGACCGAGCAGAACACATCGGCCAGATCGCGGCGCACCTTGCGCTTGTCGGTCACGCGGGTCAGGCCCCCCGTGCCCGGCAGCACCGCCAACAGGGGCACTTCGGGCAGGGCCACGGACGAAGACGAATCGTTGGTCAGCATGATGTGATTGCAGGCCAGCGCCAACTCATACCCACCCCCTGCGCAGGCCCCTTTGACGGCTGCCACGTATTTCTGGCCAGAATCCGCCTCGGCCGCCTCAAAGGTATTGCGGGTCTCATTGGTGAATTTACAAAAATTCACCTTGTGCGCATGGCTGGCACCGCCCAGCATTCGGATGTTGGCCCCGGCGCAGAACACCTTGTCCTTCGCCGATTGCATCACGACAACCTTCACCTCGGGATGCTCGAACCGCATCCGTTGCACAACGTCCGCAAGCTCAATGTCGACACCCAGATCATACGAGTTCAGCTTCAGCTCATACCCTGGGAAAAGACCGCCCGTCTCATCGACGTCCATGAACAGGTTGGCAACCGGCCCGTCATATTCGACGCGCCAGTGACGGTACTTCGATGGATCGGTCTGAAAGTCGATACGTTCGGCCATGCCAGTCTCCGCCGTTATTGATGATGTGCAACATAGTACGACAATTGATGTGGGGCAAGTTCATATTGGCATAATATTGCACATTTCCACTCGGACCCTGAGGCGATTCATGCAATTTTCACCTCAAGCGGTCCGCAGTGAGCACATTGTGATGCATTATTTTGCATCAATCTCTTCAATCTGAACAACCAAAAGCTCCAGCCAGTCGCGCACCGACTCGATCTGAACCCCCATCACCACACCGTGCAATCCAAGCAACCCCGCCCGGCTAACCACGCTCAGGCGGAGCGCAGCTTTGGGACGCCCCATCTTTTGCTTGAGCAGACCATTCGCAAGTTGGATGACGGCTTGAACAAATCTGCGTTCTGCCGAATTTTGCGGCAGAGCCATCCAAACCGCTTCCCACACTTCGTGGGCCTCCCAAAAACACTCTGCGCCCAGCAGATCCCACCCCACCAGCCAGGCCTTGCACTGGGCCAGCTCCGCGATGGACATCCCGGGGCGCGCCGTGCCTTTCAGCGCATCATAAAACCCGCCGTCGGGACGCGGGGTTTGACCGGGAACATATGGAACCTCAGGCAGCTCCATCGATCACGCGGTTTCGACTTGCGCTGCCTCGATCCGCTCCAACCTGACGCAAAATTCCGCCGCGGCGGCGAGCGTTTCCTCGGGGGCTTCCAGATGGGGCGAATGTTTGCAATCAAGCTCGACAAGGTCGACAGGGCAATAGGCGCGTTCGGATATTTCGTCCAACTGCGCCATGGTGCCGTATTGGTCACCATGCCCCTGAATCGCCAGGATGGGCACCCGGATATAGTCGATCACCTCGGCCACATTCCAATCGGCAAATCCCGGATCAAGCCAGACATCCGCCCAACCCCGAAACGCACCTTCGGGATCTCGGTGGTATTTGCTCATCCGTGCCGAAAGATCGGTGGTGTTGAACGTATCGCGCGCGCGCTCGATCTCGGCCAGCCCCATGCGTTCAGCAAAGAAATGCGGGGCCATCAAAATCACCCCTCGGACCCGGTGATCTTCGATGCTGCCCGCATAGACTGCGGCCATCGTGGCGCCGTCGGAATGACCAAACAGGATACACCTCTGAATACCCGCCTGCTTCAGGATATGTGGCAGCACCTCCAACGGCTCACTAGATTGGTAATCCAACCTGCGCGGCAACCGGATCGGGTCCGAGTTGCCATAACCCTGCCGTGAAAAGACCAGAACACCGAACCCGGTCTGGGCCGACAGCTTTTCGGGGAAGTCGCGCCACAAGGCGACACATCCCAACCCCTCGTGCAGCATAACAATCGTTGGGGCCTGATCCGGGGCAGGGCCGTGGCAGGCATATTCAAGTGCAACTCCGTTCACCGTCATCGGAAAGCTTGGGGTCAGGCTCCATTCGAACATCTTTTACCCTTCGCGCAGTTTGAAGCGCTGGATTTTGCCCGTGGCCGTCTTGGGCAGATCGTCCACAAAGTCGATCCAGCGGGGGTATTTCCACTTTCCCACCTTATCTTTGACAAAGCTTTGCAGCTCATCGGTCAGGTCAGCCTCAGCTTTCTGCTTCAGGACGATATAGGCCTTAGGTTTTTCCAAGTCTTGTTCATCCCTTTTAGGCACAACCGCTGCCTCTAAAACGGCAGGATGCGCGCTTAGCGCTTGCTCGACCTCAAATGGGGACACCCAGATACCGGACACCTTGAACATGTCGTCGGTGCGTCCGCAGTACACATATCGCCCGTTTTCCGTCAGCTCGTACTTGTCGCCGGTGCGGGTCCACTCTCCTTCGAATGTCGCCCGGCTTTTGTCGCGCTTGTTCCAATACCCATCCGCCGCCGAGGCACCCCGCACCAAAAGCTCACCCAACCCACCGACGGGAACATCACTGCCGTCCTCGTCAACCAGACGAACCTCGTACCCGGGCACAGGACGGCCGGATGTTCCATAGGCCACATCACCCGGAGCGTTCGACAGGAAGATGTGCAACATCTCGGTCGAACCCACACCGTCCAGAATGTCGGTGCCCCAAAGCTTGTGCCAGGCTTTGCCGATATCTTCGGGCAAGGCCTCTCCCGCTGAAATGCAACGCCGCAACTTTGTATCCGGCACGTCGCCTTGCTCTAGCAACGCCACAGTAGCGGCATAAAGTGTGGGTACTCCGCAGAACACGCTAGGCTTTTCGTCGCGCAGGATCTGCACCGTCATCTCAGGCGTGGGTCGACCGTTGAACAAGATGGTTTCGGCCCCCACTGACATGGGAAAAGTCATCGCGTTGCCCAAACCATAGGCAAAGAACAGCTTGGCTGCGGAATAGACCAAATCATCGGGTTCGATCTGCAGCACCTGCGCACCATAGGTATCCGCCGTCGCCTTGAGGCTGCCATGCACATGGCGCACGCCCTTGGGTTGCCCTGTAGAGCCTGAGGAATAAAGCCAAAAGGCCGTGTCATCCTCGGACGCATCAACCGTTTCGGACGGGGCACACCCAGCGATGAATTCGGCATAGCTGGTGGCCCCTTCGAGCGCGTCGCCGATGACCACAATCTGCCTTAGATGAGCTGAAGCACGCGCAGCAGGCTCAACCACTGGCCACAGCTCGTGACTGACAAACAGGATGGTCGCCCGGCTGTCGTCCAAAATGGCCTCGTAAACCGGGGTGGCCAGCAAGGTGTTAAGAGGCACCGGCACAATGCCCGCCTTCATGCACCCCCAGAAGATCTGCGGAAACTCAACCTGATCAAGCACCAACATGACAGCGCGCGCCTCTCGCGGGATACCTGCACGTGTCAGCGCAGTCGCCACGGCCCCGGCCCCATTGGCCAGTGCGCCATAAGTCAAAGAGCGCTTCTCTCCGGCCGCTTCACGAAATGCCGGACAATCGCCGCGCCCTTCGTTCACATGGCGATCCACAAAATATTGCGCTGCGTTTCCGCTCATCTATCCCTCCCTGACGTGATTGGCAGGGGCAGCGCACGAGTGGCTCCTCCGATCCGACTCGCACGCGCCTCTCCCCTACCGCGTCATAATGCATTCGAAGCCAGTATATGCAAGATAATGCTCATCACGAAAGTGAGATTTTGCACTTTATCGCATATTTCTATGATTGACCTGGGATGGAAGACGTCCCAATCGTCAATTAGGGCAAGGTTTCAAGGAAACGTAAGGTTTCTAGAGGCCGCACACAGGATGCGTTGTCTCACGATCAAATCGCTGATTTCATCACCGGAAGATACCAAGCCTGGCGAAACAAGACACTCTGATTGGACCACGCGTTGAACCCATACACATTCTGCCCAAACTTGCTTTCTCGTGTCCGGGGCAACCTAGATCGTTTTTCCGTCCAACCCCTTGAACACACAGGTTTGCGCAAGGCCGCTGTGGCCATCGTGATCACTGAACATGTCGAAAGCGGCGAAGCTTGCGTTCTGATGACTCTACGACCCTCCAAGCTCAACCGGCATGGCGGGCAATACGCCCTGCCAGGTGGGCGTCTGGACGAAGGAGAGCAAGACGCGGACGCTGCGCTGCGAGAGCTGCATGAAGAAATGGGTCTTGAGCTGGAAGCAGGCTCTATCCTTGGTCAACTCGACCCGTTTCCCACCCGGTCCGGCTTTCGGGTCGCGCCAATCGTGGTGGCAACACGGGGGCCGGTGACCCTGCGCCCTGACCCAACTGAGGTCGAGCAGGTGTTTCACCTGCCGTTTTCCGAGCTTGCCAGCCCGGACATTCCCCGGCTGCAAGACAGCAATAACAGTGAGCACCCGGTATTGTCGGCGTTTTTCCCGACCTTGGGCCATTATATGTATGCGCCGACGGCAGCGATTCTGTATCAGTTCCGCGAGATCGCCCTGCATGGGCGACCAACGCGCGTGGCTCATTTTGATCAACCCACATTTGCCTGGAAATGACCCTTTGATCCCTCGAAGTCAGCCTGTATACAATCCCGCATCCAATATTGTGGGCAATTTCGTTGACATTCCGAATAGCTTGGGCAAAAACAGATCAGGCAGTCGAAAGGGCGTCCACAGATGAGCACGAGCGTTGATTTGGTCTATGAGCAAGTCCGCCAGATGGCCGCCAATTTCGAATTCAAGCCAGCGGAACGGATCAACGAAAGCGAGCTGTCGAAACGGCTAGGCGCCAGTCGCACGCCCTTGCGCGAGGCGATGAACCGGCTGACCGCCGAAGGGTTACTGGTATTCGAACCGGGCCGGGGTTTTTTTTGCCAGCCTTTGACGCCGGAACTGGTGGTGCATCTGTACGAAGTGCGCGAAGCGCTGGAAACCGCAGCCATTCGGGCAGCGGTCGAACGGGCCAGCGATGATCACATTGCAGCCATAAGCGAATTTCTGGCCGACACCGCCGATCGGTATGCCGATGGAACCCCTACAAAAGAAATCGTCCGCCTGGACGAAGAGTTCCACCTGATGATCGCAGAGCTGTCGAGCAATCCCGAATTGGTCAACATGATCAAACTGACATACGAACGTATTCGCTATGTCCGCTGGATCGCGATGCGCGAGCGGATCGACATCACTCATTCGGCTCATCTGCATATCTTCGAGGCGCTTGAGAACCGCGATGCGCACGCCGCCGAAGAGCGGATGCGCACCCACATCAAAACGCACAATGCCGAAGCGACCGAGATCGTAGGCAAGGCGTACAGCAACCTTTACGTCCCTCAACACTAAGGCTTTTTCGGGAAAGGGCCCAAGCAATGGCAACCGAGTTTGGTGGAAAATCCGTCTATGGCGCTGTGCTGGGCATCCTGATGCTCGAAGCGCGCTTCCCGCGCATCTATGGCGACATCGGCAACGCCACCACCTGGCCGTTTCCTGTGCAATACCGTGTGGTCAAGGGGGCCAGCCCCGACAAGGTCGTGCGCAAGGATCCGATGCTGCTGGTCGATGATTTCATTGCGGCCGCCAATGAGCTGGTCGAAAGCGGCTGCGATGGGATCACCACCAACTGCGGGTTTCTGGCGCTGACACAGGACCGGATCGCCAAGGCAGTACCGGTTCCAGTTGCAACCTCATCCCTGATGCAAATTCCGATGGTTCAAGCGCTGATGGGGCCAGGCAAGAAAGTAGCGGTTCTGACGATTTCCAAGACCACGCTGACCCCGGCGCATATGAAGGCAGCGGGCGTGTCGAACCTGGACGAGGTTCCGATTTTTGGCACTGACGGCGGTCGTGCCTTTACCCGGTGCATTCTGGATAATCACGAAGAGATCGACTTTGACGCTTGCCGCCAGGATATGATCGACGCCGCGCGCGAGATTGTCGAGACGGACCGTGACATTGGCGCAATCGTTCTGGAATGCACCAACATGGTGCCCTACGCCCGCGACGTGCGAAAGGTGACGGGGCTGCCTGTCTATTCGATCTATTCCTTCGTGAACTGGTTCCATCAGGGGCTGATGCCGCAGCGGTTCCCTTTGGAACTAGACGATCCGCGCGCGGGCCTGTTCTAGACTTCGTTTCTCTGCCTGACGGCTCGAAAGGAAAAGAAAGCAGCGGCCGCGCCGGGGGAGTAAGAATTTCTCCCCCGGCGCGGCCGCTGCCCTGCGTTCCGTGATCCGGAAAGGAAGCGCTCGGATGCTACTCAAAGTACGGCAAGTTCTTTGCCTTTGCGGCCCGTACCCAGTTGGGCACGAAAGGAATGATCTTGTCCTGTGTCGGCACCATCATCTCGATAAAGCTGGCACCTTCATGCGCGATCGCCTCTTGCAGGATCGTCTCGATGTCATCCTCTGACGTGATCCGCGCTGTCTTGAACCCAAACGCCTCAGCCAGTTTGACGTAATCCACCGCGCCAAAGTCGGTGGACCAGGGCTCGTCCACATCATCCAGAAGGATCGCTTCACCCCGAATCCAACCAAAGGTGTCATTGCGATTGAGGATGACCGTAACATTCTTGCCCGACCGGCGAATGGTCTCCATATCGCCGAGCACAAAGCCAAACGACCCATCCCCGGTGAACGAGATGACCGGACCGTCAGAGGCATAGGACGCACCCAACCCCGCCGGCACCGAATACCCCAACGCCCCCATCGAGTAGTTGGTGATATAGCGCCGCCCTGGTTCCTTGATCGTCAGCAAGGCCGAGGGGTAGATCGCACTCACCCCGGGCTCAGACGTAACGATCGCATTGGCGGGCAGGATCTTGTCCAAAGCCTGGCTGAGTTTCACCGGCGACACCGTGCCCTCGGGCATCGGGATGTTCGAGTTGAAAACCTTGTCCAACGCAGTCTTCTTGATCGGGTTCAGATCGATCTCATCACGGCGCAGATCGGGGTGTTCGGATTTGATGATCTCTACCATGTACGCCAACGTCGCGCGCGCGTCCCCGACCAGACCGACCTTGACCGGGAACATGTTGCCCACATGCGCCTCGGCGATATCCAGATGCAGGAACGTCTTGGTTTTGGGATCACCATACAGTCGCCAATGATCCGTGGCCGCGCTGTCGGTGTTGCTGCCGACAAAGAATATCGTGTCCGCCTCGCGCACGTATGCGTTGGAGTATTCCATCCCCCCGCGCCCGCCGATCACCCGCAGCGCAAGCGGGTGGTTTTCCGGAATCGTGCCTTTGCCCGGCGTTGTGGTTGCCACCGGGATCTGCAGCAGCTCTGCCAAGTCCAGAACCGCCTGCGTGGCGCGCGAGATCAACGCCCCCTGCCCGCAGACAATCGCGGGGCGCTTGGCGGACAGCAGCACCTCGATGGCTTCGCGGATCTTGCCGTGGTCCGCAACCGGGCGATGCGCGGGATAGCTGCCGTATTCGGGCGACGCATAAAGGTCATCGACCTCGGCCTCTTCTTGAAAGACATTGATCGGCACGCGGATATGCACCGGTGCCGGACGGCCCGAGGTCGCCACCCGGAACGCACGGCGCAGCATGAACGGGATCTCGCGCGCGTTGGTCAGGGTAAAGCTTTCTTTGCAGATGCTGTCATACAGCGCGGTTTGGTCGACCCCGGTCAGCCCGTGCTTCTTGTCCTGATTGATCGGAATGTCCGAACTGAAATAGATGATCGGAACCGAGCTCAGATAGGCCTCGGTGATGCCAGGGGTACAGTGGGTCACGCCGGGGCTTGGCGCTTCGAGCACGCAGGGTTTGCCGGTGATCTTGGCATAGGCCTCGGCCGCATAGGCCGCCGTGCGTTCATCTCGGGTCAGCACATATTCGATGTTCGAGTTCTCGCGCCACTCCTTGTACCAGCCGATCGTGGTTTCGCCGGGCAGGCCGAATACATGCTCAACGCCGTGGAGCTCCAGCATTTTCAGGATGATCTGAGCGCCGTTCAGGGTGGCCGGTGTGGTGTTGGTCATCGCGGAGGGGTCCAATCGGATCTGGGAGTCGTAAAATTGTATACAGCTTGTAATACCATTTTCCACACAGATCAACATTCAGCTCGTAAGCGCTGACTTATCGCCCTCCATATAACGCCGAAGCAAAAAAAATGAGCCGCCGATCCGAAGCGGGATCGACGACTCAAGGGGAGAGACCCGGTCCATTTTGTCTCCGGACCAGGCGAGGGAGCTCGGTTAAGCTGCGCCGGGCAGCTTGTCTTGCATCGCGTCGCTGTTGACGGTCAGCGTGTTGAACATGGTTTCGGTCCAGGACACCGCACCCGACGTCAGTAGAAAGACCTCGGGTACAACAACCCATTCGGCGATCCAGACACCGCCCGAGCGTTCGTGCTCGTGCTGCGTCAACTCACCGATCTGTTCCGCTCGCTGGCGACCCAAACGAGCCACCGCTTCGCCGAACTCGGACGCGCGTTGATTGCGCTTGTGCGCCATGGAAGATGATGCACCTTTGCCCTGTTCGTGCACCTCGTAAACTTCGCCAATGTCCGAAGAGGACAGCAGGTTCACGTTGTGTGCGATCTTACAGAGCGTTGCACAAAGCAACCCCAAGGCCGCCACCACATCGGCCACACCATCGCGGGCGTTTTGCCAATGCGGTTCGGTCGTGAATAGCCCCAACGCATCCGCGACCCCCTGTTTGACTTGCAAGCCAACGCCGTCTTCGTACCCGCGCAGATCACCAACCGGACCCCCGACCTGAACATTCAGGCCGCGGCGCGCGGCCTCGGTCAGGGCATCCGACCGGCGGTGCAACTCGGCCTGCCAGAGTGTGAGCTTGGTCGCCAGCCGGATCGGCACCGCGTGCTGTCCGTTGGTACGGCCCATCATTCGGGTATCGGGATGCGCCTCGATCAGGCGCGCCAGCGCCGTGTCGATCCGCCCCATCATGTCCTGGATATGCTCCAGCCCAAGCTTCATCTGCAACGCTACGGCAGTGTCCATGATGTCTTGCGTGGTCGAGCGATAGTGGACATGCGCGCCATGATCGCCAACCTGGGCGCGCAACTGCTTGACCAGACCAACAATTGGGCGACCCACCCGCATCATCTCGTGTTGCAGTTCACCCTGATCCAGATCGCAGACCGACACCGCGTTAATGGCGTCGGCCGCTGCGACCGGGATCAGACCCAGTTTGGCCTGTTGCCCGGCCAGCACTTGCTCGACCGTCAACCAGGCTGACATCGTCGCATGCTCGGACCAGATCGACCGCATATCGGAGCTGGAGAAACAGTCACGATAGAGGCCGAAATCAAGCATCACCCAGACCTCCCTGCGCCAGCTTGCGCTCTTTCATCATGCCGCGCACCCGAAAGGCGATCGCAACAACGCCAAGCAACAGGAAGCCAAGAGCAACCGGACGCTCGACAAAGATCAGCGCACCACCATCCGACATCAGCAGGGATTGGCGGAAGGTCTCTTCTGCGCCCTTGGCCAGCACAAACGAGATGACAAAGGCGGCAATGTTGAAGTCATACTTGCGCATCAGCCAGCCACCAAATCCCGCTACGGTCATCACGGTCACGTCAAACATCGATCCGCGGGCCGAGTATGAGGCGACAAATGCCGTCAGGAAGATCAGTGGATACAGCACGTTGGTCGGGATCTTGAGGATCAGTTTGGCGACCTGAGTGGCACCAAAGTACCCGATGAGCCCATAGGCCAGGATGCCCAACATACCGCAGGCGAACAGTTTATAGACCAACTCTTTGTCCGTCAGGAACAAGGTCGGCCCCACCTGAATGCCGTGGATCAGGAATACACCCAGCAGGATCGCACCAATGGTTGATCCGGGAATACCCAGCGTCAACAGCGGTGCCATCGAAGGGCCGGAAACGGCGTTGTTGGCCGATTCTGGCGCAGCGACACCTTCCAGTGCGCCTTTGCCCCACTTTTCAGGGTTCTTGGCGCGGCGCTTGCCCTCACCATACGAGATAAACGCGGCGATTGCAGACCCAAGACCGGGAAGTACACCGATGCCAGCGCCGATGAAGCCACCTCGCAGTGCGTGCGGCAGACAGGGTTTGTATTCTTCCCATGTCAGTGAATTGCCATCGCCTTCGCTTTCGTTTTCTTCGACGTCACCGGCCGCCTTGCGGCGCGATTCCATCTGGGCGAACACTTCCCCCAGAACAAAGACACCGATCATCAGCGGCACCAGGCCGATGCCGTTCGACAAATCAAACGAGCCGAAAGTGTAACGCTCTTCGCTTGAAATCGGGTCCAGGCCGATCATCGCGATCAGGATGCCAAGCACAGCCGAGGCAAGCCCCTTGGTAATCGAGCTGCCAATGACCGAGCCGATGACGACAAAGGCGGCAAAGTAGATTGCAAAGGTTTCTGGCGGGCCCAGTTTCAGGGCAATCGCGGCGATGAAGCCGACACCAACGACCAACAGGATATCTCCCATCAGATCCCCGATGACCGACGATATGGTGGCCACCTTCATCGCCTTCCCGGCCTTGCCCGCGCGGGCCAAAGGATACCCGTCGATTTGAGTGGCGGCAGAAGCTGCAGTGCCGGGAGTATTGAACAGGATCGCGGCAATCGATCCGCCATAGCGGCCCGATTTCCCGATCACGTAGAGGAACGCCAACGCAAAGAGCGGCGGCATGTAGAATGTGATCGGCAATAGCATTGCGATCGCGGCCGAGGCCGTCAGGCCCGGCGTGGCGCCAACGATCATGCCGACAGCAGCGGCCAGAACGATGGCAAAAAGAAGGGTCGGATCAGTGATGACCGACAGCATTGCGGGAAAGATTTCCATAGCCCGTTACCCCTTGATCCAGTCGAGTAGGTCAAAGACCTCGCCAAAGGGTGGGAACACCCCCAGCAGCTCGAAGAAAATGACGTGGAATACCAGCGGGCAGATCACCACCGACAGCGCCAGACCGAGCCAGCTGCGCACACCGAACATGTAGAGGACGATGGGGGCGACTATGCCCGTTGGCAGCAGATAGCCAAACCAGCGGAACGACTGCTGATAGATCAAGGCGATCAGGAACAAGCTGATGATTTCGAACGTGGCGGCGTGGTCGGTCTTGTCTTCGCCCGATGCGGTCTGTTGCGACGCACCCAGGATCATCAGACCTGACAGCACCAACAGGGCAAGGCTTGCGGAAAAGGGCACGATCCCGGCCCAGGTGTCACCGGGTGTGGCACCGGGGACTTGCCAGGCGCCCCACAGGGCCACCAGCGAAATCGCGGTCAGAACCAACCCTTCGGCATATGCACGCATGGTATCCTCCGTCAGTCAGAAAGAAATCGACCGGGCCGTTTTGGCGGCCCGGTCGTGAGTGGAGTTTACTTGCTCAGGCCTTCGACGAGCGGCGTAGCGTCTGCCTTCATCGCGGTCAGGCCCGCCTTGGCATCCGCACCGTTCTGATAGACCGGACCGGTGCCACGCGACGCCAGCAGTTCGGCGAACTCGGGCTTGGCAGCGATCTCGGCCAGGGCGGCCTCCATCGCGGCGACAACTTCGGCCGGGGTGTCTTTCGGAGCAAACACGATCACCGGCGAGGAGACGGCGGCGAAAGGAATACCCAGCTCACCAAAAGCGGGGACGTCCTTCATGATGGTGTCGCGGTCCTGGCTGTTGACGGCCAGAGCGCGCAGCTGTTCTTCGAAACCGGCCAGCTGCTGAACACCCAGGAAGCCAAAGTCAGCCTGCGAACCGATCAGAGCGGCACGGGTCGGTCCACCCCCTTTGAAGGGAACGTCTTGGGCTTCGATGTCGTTGTTGGCCAGGAAGCCCAGACCGCCAACGTGGTGGAACCCACCGCGGCCCGAATGTGCCCAACGCAAGCTACCGGGGTTGGCCTTGGCCGCGTCGATCACGTCCTGAACCGACTGGAACGGGCTGTCTTTGGGCACCATCAGCGAGGTGCGGAGCTGACCAACCTGAGCAACGAACTGAAAGCTGTCCAGCGCGTCGATCTTGGTGTCGCGGGTCATGGTCGACAGCAGGAACGAACCGCCCGATGTCATCATCATGGTGTAGCCGTCAGGACGCGCACCCACGACCGAGTTCGCACCGTTCAGGCCGCCCGAGCCGGGCTTGTTCACAACAACGACCGGCACATCCAACACGCCCTCGGCTGCGGCCGAAATAGCGCGGGCATAAGCGTCGGTTCCGCCGCCGGCCTTGTAGGGCACAACCAGGTTGATGGGGCGCTTGGGCCAATCCGCAGCCAGGCTGGCAGTCGCGGAAACGGTCAGTGCGATGGTGGCGGCAACGGCGCCAATCAGAGTTCTGCGTTTCATGAGGGTCCTCCCAAATTAGATCGTATTCACACTACGGGAGATGGTCGTTTGCAAAAAATGCAAAGATGTTTCATACTCTTGCAAAATTCGAAAGCTTTGCAGATGAACATCAAGGCTCTTCGCGCCTTTCGCACCACCCTGTCCGAGGGGTCCCTGACCGCTGCGTCCGAGATTATGCACCTGAGCCAACCGGCGATCAGCCGACTTATCTCGGGGCTTGAGGCGGAACTCAAGCTGACCCTCTTTGATCGCAGCGGGCGGGCACTCACCCCAACACCAGAGGGCATGTCATTCTACCGCGAGGCCGGGCGCATTCTGGACAATCTCGACGAGGTGCCCCGCATCGCCGCCGAAATACGTGCCGGTCGATCCGAAAGCCTGCGGATCGTGACCATGCCGCGCATCGCGCAGGCCGTGACCATTCCGGCGATTGCCAGGTTCATGAAGGAATACCCCGAAGTCAACGTGAGCCTGGATGTGCGCAGCCGCCGGGATTCAGGCAAATGGTTGGCCGGGCGCGCCTATGACATCGGGGTCGGCGCCCTACCCGTCCAGCACCCCGGCATCCGAACACAGGCCCTGATCCGAGTGCGCGGGCAAGCGGTTTTGCCGTTGGGTCATCCCCTGTCCAATCGCGCCGAGGTCACAGCCGAAGATTTGGTGGACGAACCTGTCATCCGTCTGATGCATGGTCTGCTGCTGCGCGAACAGCTGGATGACATCTTCAGCTCGGCCGGAGTGTCGCCCAAGCAATCGGTCGAGGTTGCCTCGTCCCAGACCGCATGTGGCTTGGTGGCTGCCGGGGCCGGCGTCACCATCGCGGATGAGTTGAGCGCGGCAGAAATCCGGCCTGGGCTTGTCGATCTGGTGCCGCTGAGCCCGGCGCGCTGGATGACTTTTGGCATTCTCGACCCGGTGGCCCAGAAATCGTTCAAAGCGCTCGAAGATTTCAAGGCGATCCTGTCGGAACATACCGCTACACTGGCCGATAACAGCCCAACCCTGGCGGTTGCGTGAACCCCGGAGCATAGAGCACATGTCAGCCCTGTTGATCGTCTATCACTCGCGCACCGGCGGCAGTCGGCAGATGGCCGAAGCCGCCTATGACGCGGCCAAGGATGAAACACACACGGTTTTGAAAGAGGCCAGCCAGGCAAGACCAGAGGATGTTCTGGCCGCCTCGGGTTACATCTTTTGCGCACCGGAAAACCTGGCGACCATGTCGGGGATCATGAAGGACTTCTTTGACCGTTGTTACTATCCAGTTCTGGGCCAAATCGAGGGGCGCGCCTATGCCCAGATGATCTGTGCCGGATCAGATGGACAGGGCGCCGTGCGCCAAATCGCTCGTATTGCCCAAGGCTGGCGTCTGAACGAGGTGCAACCCGCGATCATCCTGTGCACCCACGCCCAAACCCCCGAGGCCATATTGGCCCCGAAGGTTCTGAGCGACGATCAGCTGGCCCCGTGCCGAGACCTGGGTCAGGCGCTTGGGGCTGGGCTCAGCATGGGGGTGTTCTGATCGCTCACTCGGCGGCGGCGGCATCGGGTTTTGCCCAGTCGTCCCATTCCGTGCCTGCTGTATAGACTGGACCGCTCCAATCGAACGGCACCTGATGGATGATGGTATCATCGCCATTGATCAACAGTACGAAATACCCCGGCTCCATCGGCGCGCCTTGCAGCAGCTCTGCCTCGTTCAAATCCGGGATCGACTGGTTCCCGGTCGAGGGCACGCTGGCAAATTGCACGCCGGCATAGCGCCCATGGATCGGCGCGTGGACATGGCCGAAATGAACATAGTCGATGCGATCAGAGAACTCTTCGAGCAGCGCGCGAAAGCCGGGCCGGTCTTCGGCCACCAGGGCGATCTTGTCCTCGGCTGGCAGACCAAGCTCCATCGGGTTGTGATGCAGGAAAATCCGGGCGCGGTCACACCCCTCAAGCTCGGCCCGCAGCCAGTTGCGGCGCTTGGCACAGAAATGGCCTGCATGGGTCTTGTCACCGACGCTGTCGAGATAGATGAACCGGACACCATCGATCGTTTCAGCATGGTTGACGAAACCATTCGCGTCTACGGGGTGTTCTGGGAAAACCGCACGGAACGTGGCGCGATCATCGTGGTTGCCGATCATCAGACAAACTGGAACAGGCGCCCCCGCGACAGCAGCCTTAAGCGCTTCATACGCGCCCTCTTCGCCCCAATGGGTCAGGTCGCCGGTGATGACGATACGCGCGGCATCAGGATGGTTTCTGGCCACATCAGCCAAGGCGCGGGCGAACCGGGCATGCGGATCAAGCCCGCCCATCTCTTCGCCGGGGAGGGTCAGGTGGATGTCCGAGATATGGATGATTTTCATAGGAAGTCCTGAAATTGAAACGGTCGCCCGCAAAATCACGGGCGACCGATGATCGAATTAGCCGTTGGGCAGCAGATCGGCGACTTCTTCGACCATCTCTTGCTGCAGTTCTTTCATATCGGTGGCGTCACCGGTCACGATGCGCTCGATCCCGTCATAGATCACCTGGGTGATCGCCAGACCGTTGTCACCCGGATAGGCCAGCCAGTCGCGCAGCAGCGGCAGCTGATCAACAGCAGTCTGCTTGTTGGGGTTCTGGTCATAGAAGTCGGCCAGGATCACCTCGTTCGCCGCCTTGTTGGGTGGCATGTAGCCGGTGGTTTTGGCGACCTCGGCTGCACCTTCACCGCTGGTGATGAATTTGAGCCAGGCCCAGGCCGCTTCCTGTACTTTCGGGTCATCCGAGGTCGAGGTCAGCATCGCGGCGTTGCCACCTGCAGGCAGACCCTTGGGGGTTTCGCCCATACCGGGGAACGGGCCGGTTTTCAGATCGAACTCGCCCTGCGAGCGTTCCACGGCACCCAGAGCGGAGGTCGACCAGAACATCATGCCGATCTCACCCGCCGAGAACGAAGACAGCGCGGCTTTCCATTCCAGGTTCTGCATTTCGCATTTGGTGAAGATGTCCTGCATCTGCTCCAGCGCCGCCAGAGCTTCGGGGCTGTCCAGCGTCACGCGACCCTGGTCGACGATGGCCTTGTCCTGGCTCCACATCAGGGCCTGCATGAACCAGTTGCCGGTGATGTTCCAACCCCAGAACATCGGGTTTTTGGTGCCATTGGCCTTCATGGTTTCACAAGCAGCGATGACATCGTCCCAGGTGGTTGGAAGCTTTTCGATGCCAGCCTCTTTCAGAACATCCATGTTGTAATACCCAACCGGCAGCGAGACCGAGAACGGCAAACCGTGGACGTCATCGCCAAAGGTCGATAACGACAGCATTGCGTCGTGATAACCTTCTTTGGCAAAGTCCGCTTCTTTCTCGATGAAGGGTTCCAGCGACTTGGCGATGCCCTTGTCGACCAGGATCTGCTGACGGTTCAGACCCTGCATGGTTACGTCTGGCAGGTTGCCCGAAACAGATTCCCGCAGAATGGTGTTGGTACCGTCCTCATAAGATTCGTAGGTGGCGCGGAACTTGATCTCGACATTCGGGTGCGTCTTTTCAAAGGCGGGCATCATCGCCTCATACGTCACATCGAACAGGTGGCTGTAGGGATAGGCAAACTCGACCGTGACTTTGTCTTGGGCGAAGGCGGCGCTGGCGGTCAGGGCCAGGGCCATTGCGGTGGCAGTCAGTTTCATGAAAGATGTCCTCTCTTGCCGGGTCTTGGAGCCAGAAGTTTGCAGACGGGCGGCTCCGGGGTTCATCCCTGTTGGGATCTTGGGTTGGGCGTGCCCTTATCGGGCACGCCCGGTTTCATTTCATGCCACTCAGGGTGATCCCTTCGATGAAGCGCCGTTGCGCGATCAGGAAGGCGACGATCAGCGGCGTGACGATCACGGTGGCAGTGGCCATCATCGGGCCAAAGAAACTGCCATCCCCGTCACCTTTGAATTCGCGCAGGCCAAGCGGCGGGGTGAACAGATCGCGGTTGCCGGTGACCACGATGCGTGGCCAGAAATAGTCGTTCCAATGGGCAACGATGGAAAAGATGGCAAAGGCCAGTAGCGCCGGGATCGCTGTGGGCAGCATGACGCGCCAGACGATCGCGAACTCTCCCATCCCGTCCATGCGGGCGGCGTCGATCAAGTCATCCGGCACGGTCATAAAGAACTGCCGCATCAGGAAGATGCCAAAGGCCGAGATCGTCCAGGGCACCACCAGCGCGGCATAGGTGTTCGTCAACCCCAGCTTGGCCAGCAGGATGTAAAGCGGCAGCGCAATGGCATGCACGGGGATCAGCAGGCAGAAGAGCACCAGCCCAAACACCGCCTCGCGCCCCCAGAACTTGAGCTTGGCGAGCGCATAGGCCGCAGGCAGCGCTACCACGACCTGCAACAGGAAAATCGACACGGTGACGATCACGCCGTTGAGCAGATAGCGCAGCAGCGGCGCCTCGGTGAAGGCTTTGGAATAGTTGAAGACCACTGGGCGCATCGAGCAATCCGCCTCAGCTTCGGTCACCAGAGCGTCACCGATCTGCCGTGCACTTTGGCCGGGGAACCGGTCCGCAGCAGCGGCGATATCTTCACGACTGGGGTCACGCAAGGCAACGCAGCGCGGATCAACCATCAGCTCTTGCCGCCCGAAAAAGCCGCCCTCGCCCCGGTCAATCTCTCCCGGCGATTTGAACGAATAGCTGACCATCATGTAGAACGGCGCGATGACGACGATCACACCCAGGATCAGGATCAGATGTTTCCACCAGTCGCGGGTCATCAGTAGTGCACCTTTCGCTCGACCAGCCAGCGCTGGATCAGGGTGAGGAACATGACAAAGATCAGGAACAGGACAGTGATGGCCGAGCCGATGCCGATCAGGTTCTGCTGCACGCCCTTTTCAAAAATGGCGAACATCATCACGTAGGTGGATTTGTTGGGACCGCCGCCCTGGGGCCAGAACGCCTCGATCGTGTCGAACACCTGAAAGGCGCGGATACAGCTGATGGTGACGACAAAGACGGTGGTGGGGCCAAGCGCGGGCCATGTGACCAGGCGGAACCGCTCCCACGCCGATTTGGCGCCATCCATTTCCGCCGCGTGATAGAGTTCGCGGTGAACGCCCGTCAGCCCCGCAAGATAAAGCACCATGTTAAAGCCAAAGCCTTGCCAGATGCCGATGAAGCAGATCACCCAGATCGCATAGCGCTTGTCCCCCAGCCAGACCGGAAAGCCATCGGCACAACCGGTGGCCATGAAAGGCCAGATCGCCTCGACCACCGTACCGCAGCCCATCTCAAGCGTCCGATTGATCATACCGATGGACGGGTGCAGCATGAACTCCCACGCGATCGCCATCGCCAGCAAGGTTGCCATAACCGGCAGGAAATAGATGGTTTTGTAAATCTCGCGGAATCGGCCAAGCGAGTTGATCAGCAGTGCCGCACCCAATCCCAGCCCGACCGAGATCGGGACCACCGTCACCACATAGGTGAACGTCGCGACGAACATCTTTTCATAAGTCGACCGCGAAAACAGCCGATCATAATTCTTGGCCCCGACCCAGTCGAAGCTGTCGTTGCCAAGCGAGTAGTTGGTGAAGGACAGGACCAGCGCGACCATCACCGGCAGCAACAGGATCGCCACCATCAGGATCAAGGCAGGTGCCGTCAGCGACCAGGCCGCGCGGCGTTCCTGCGCCTGCGCGTTGTTGGTGATCGAAGGGGGCGTTGTGTCTAGGGCCGCCATGTTATGCCACCTCAGCCGCGGTGCGGGTAGCGATTTGGATGTTGCGGACGCGGTGGCCGTTTCCGTCAAACACCAACGCCGCCGAGGCGTCGAACCCCAGACTCACCTGCGCACCCATACGCAAGGATGCGCGCTGTGCCGGGGTAGCGCGCAGGGTGATCCGGTTTTCCAACCCTGGAACGTCGATCTGCACAAACACCTCAGAACCCAGGTTTTCTGAATGCACCACCGTGCCACGCAGAACCGCGTTTTCGGTCGCCAGATGCAGGGCTTCGGGCCGCAGGCCAAGCGACACCGCCCCGTCGATCCGGGTTGCGCTGCGCAGGCCCAATCCCTGCTCGAACAGGAACAGCTGGCCCTCGGCTTCTTGGGTCAGTGGCAGGATGTTGATCTTGGGAGACCCGATGAACTCAGCCACCTCGATAGTGTCAGGGTCGTCATAAACCACCTCGGGCGTGTCACATTGCAGGATGCGGCCACCCATCATGACAGCAATCCGATCGGACATGGTCATCGCCTCGACCTGATCGTGGGTCACATAGATGAAGGTTGCGTTCAGACTTCGGTGCAGTTGCGCAATCTCGACCCGTGTCTGCACCCGCAGTTTGGCGTCCAGGTTCGACAGCGGCTCGTCCAGCAGAAAGGCCGCAGGATCCCGTACCAATGCACGGCCAAGGGCGACCCGCTGGCGTTGCCCGCCTGACAGCTGCCCCGGTTTGCGATCCAGGAGATGCGCGATTTCCAATCTTTCAGCGGCGGTACGAATGTCTTGCGAAATCGTGTTCCCCTGCGCCCGTGAACCCGGCATGAACCGACCGACCAATGGCAGGCGCTGCCCGGCTGTCAGCCGCCGCATTCGCAGCGGCACGGCGATGTTTTCGGCCACACTCAGATGCGGGTAAAGCGCATAAGACTGAAACACCATCGACAGGTTGCGATCCGCTGCCCGCAGGCCGGCAACCGATTGCCCCGCGATCTTGATGTCGCCCGAGGTCTGCTCTTCAAGCCCTGCGATGATTCGGAGCAAGGTGGATTTGCCACAGCCCGAGGGGCCAACCAGCGAGACAAACTCGCCATCAGCAACGTCCAGCGACACGCCTTTGAGCACCTCGACCTCGTCAAACCGTTTGGTGACGTTTTCTATGTTCAACCCGGCCACAGCGTTTCCCTCAGTTGTTTGGAGGCTTTTTACGCAGGCGGTCTCTCACTTTTGTGACGTCATATTAGTGAGACTAATGGTGTCTATGGCTGCCCCCGAAAGGGAGGTCTCATGCGCGCCAATCACCATCAATTCGTGGCCTTTGCCTATGTCGTGCGCGAAGGCAGCTTTTCTGCCGCCGCCGCCCGGTTGGGCGTGACGCAATCGGCGGTGACCCAGCATGTCGCCAAGCTGGAAAAGCAGGTCGGCACGCCCCTGTTGCTGCGCAGCCGGGACGGGGTGTCACTGACCCGCACGGGGCAGGAGTTCTATGACTTGGCCGACCGGCTGGTGGCGCTCGAAGGGACGATTTCGGAACGGCTGCAGGGGTTCGAGGCGATGGCGCGCGGGCACATCAAGATCATCGCCAACGCTCCTTTGCCGGCACTCAAGGCGATCAGCCAGTTCCACCGCGCCCACCCGGACGTCGAGATCGATTTTGCCCTTCACGCCTGGACCACCGCCTCGCGGCTGCTGCGCGAGAGGCGGGCAGACGTCGGGCTAATCACCGATCCACCGCCGACCGACGATTGGGACAAGGTGGTCGTGCAAAAGGTGCGCTATGCGGCTTACCTGCCACCCAATTCGCCTTTTGCGGCACGGACGTCGCTGTCCTTGCACGAATTGGCAACGGATACAGTCATCCTGCCAGAGGCAGGCTCGCTCACCGAACGGGTGGTACGCCAGGCGCAAGCCCGACACGTCGTGGTGTTCCCCCGCACCATCCGCATGACCACGTTTCCGCTGATGTGCGAAGCAGTGCTGCAAGGCGCAGGTATAGCGATCTTTCTTAGCAACAGCGGGCTGATCTCCCGCGGGCTGATCGAGGTGCCCATCGTCGAGATGCCCGAAACCCATGAAACCGCGATCGTCGCTCCCAAAGACCGCGCCCGGTTGCGCCTTGTGGCCGCCTTCATCGACATCGCAGCAGCCTCGGCACTGGACTAGAGCTCAGGGGTCCTCCCGCCCGTCGTCAATGTTTCTGACGAAACATCTCCTCCCGTTGGGCCAGGCTCATGCGGGCTTTGCCCGCATGAGCCTGGCCCCCCCTGCCGTCCGCAGGACGCAAAGCCGCAAGGCGGCGCAGTTTGGACGGGTTGCGGGGGCAGAACTAGCCAAACATCCGCTTTTTGCGCGCTCGGGTCTCTGCCGTCGCCTCGGGCGAGCCATCGTGGAAAGTTCCGAACCACCGATCCCAAGGCATTTCCTGGTTGCCGTAGTTGCACTCGTAATACCGGTGATGCAGCTGGTGATAGAAGGTGCCCAAGGCCAACTTGCGTTTGTCCTTGATCAGCAGATCCTCATATCCGGCGTGGCTCATCGCGGCGCCCGGACCCTGGAACACGATGTGGAAGTACAGGTGGATCGGGTGCGACGCGACAACCCAGTGAACGCACAGCGTGGTCAGATAGATAAAGTGCTCGACCGGGTGCATCGAGAACCCCGACCACGGACCAATGTTCACGTTGCGGTGGTGCAGACTGTGAACCCGCTTGTACAGGAAGGGCTGATGCAACAAGCGATGCACCCAGTAGAAGTGGAACGCCGACCACATCGGGATGATCACCAGCCAGGCCAGGAACCACACCGGGTTTTCTGCAAACGTGATCACCGGCGCATAGCCGTTTGCCATCAACCACATGGTGACCACCTGAAACCCGGTCAGTTGGAATACGCCTGAGCCCAGTGACCAGAACATGTTGTCTTTCACCTGATCGCTGAAATCCCAAAGCTTGTTGTTCTTGCCCTGATCCCGACGCTCGAACTTGAGCTTTTTGCCCTGCCCTTTGCGGATGTAAAAATACCAGTGCAGGCCACCGGCAACGGCAAAGATCATCACAAAGTTGATCACGTAGATCTGCGCGATCCAGCCGATGGCAAAGCTCTGCGCGGTTTCAAGCGACGGGTAGAAAAAGTACCACAGCGCCACTGCAAGGATCGCCATCAGAACACGCTCGCTGAGCGTCAACCAATTGCGGGCCAGCCAGCCAATCAGATAGGCCGGATTGGGCGGCCACTGAAAAATCGACGGGTCCTTGAGCGGCAGATCCGGGTGATAGTTCCACTCGCGGCTCATATCTTGCATCTGTTCACCCGCTGATGGGGCGGACATCTGGTCCAGGCTGGGTGTCGTATCGGTCATTTTGGCTCCTCCTCTTTGGCCAAAACATCAGAGTTCGCGCGACAAAAGCGCGTCTTCGAACGGGTAGCGCGACAGGCAGACCGCGCCGGTTTCAGTGATCAGATATTGGTCTTCCAGCTTGACGCCTTCGTATCCGCCAAGCTTGCCGACATAGCTTTCGACGCAGATGACCATGCCTGGCTCCAACGCGCCGTCATAATGGAACTGCTCGTCCGCGGGGTAGTAGATCACCGGGTATTCATCGGCCATGCCAAGCCCATGCATCATGCAAGGGTAGGTTTGGTCGTTGTAGCCATCGGGCTGGCAATAGCGCTGCTCGATCAGCTCACTGAACGAGATACCGGGACGCAGCAAAGCGCCGTTATGCGTCACCTCGTTATGGGCGTATTGATACAGGCGGCACTGTTCATCCGTCGGGCGCCCCGGCCCGCAATGATAGGCGCGGCTGATGTCGGCGCCATAGCTCCACGGCCCCACCATGCCGCAATCAAACACAACCAGATCGCCTGCGCGAATGGTGCGGCTGCTGGCCTCTTGCTGCCAGGGGTTAGTGCGCTCACCGGACGCCAGCAGGCGATAGTCGATCCACTCACCGCCGCCTTCGATATTGGCGGCCCACATGTGGGACCAAAGCTCTTGTTCCGTGATGCCGTTGACCAGATTGTTACGCATCCGGGTCATGCCATCCTCGGCCACCGCGATGGTCTGGTTCATGCACAGGATCTCTTCGGGGCTTTTGATCTTGCGGGCATGGGCCAGCGCCTCGCCCGCATCGACCAATGTCAGCCCCGCCTGTTCCAACGCCATATGCGGCAGGGGCGCTGTGCGCTCGACGCCCACGCGCGTTTCCCCGCCACAATGCTCATCCACCAAGGCCTTCATCTGGGCGGCCCACTTGGTACACCATTCCTGATGGCGATAGCCCGCAAACATGTAGCTGAGCGGCAAAAGATCATCGCGGATCTCGTCGATGGTTTCGAGCTGCGCGCCGGTTTCACGACCCGGCTCACTATCGAAATAGATCACCGGCCCCTCGGCAGGCAGAAACAGATAGCCCGCGTGAATATGCATCTGAAACAGCGTGCAGTTGCGCACGCCCGTCGCATATCTGATCGACAGCGGATCGGTCAGGATCACTGCCGCCATCCCATGGGCCTTCATCTGCTCGCGCAGCCGGTTCTGGCGATAGCGCCGCATCCTTGGCACATCGATCATGCCTTCGGTATCGGTCAACTGCATCGGCGGCGTTTTCCACGCGGCCTGTTCCAGCGTCAGCGGCTGCGGTTTGGCGGCAAAGGTGCGTGTATAATCGGTGGCGTCGTTCATTGGTGCAACGTCGTCCATTTATCCAGTGCTTCACAAAGTTTGTCGTGTTCACCCGCAGACATCGCGATCGAGATCGCCGGATCAGGGAAAGCACCGCCTTTGACGGCCTCGCCATAAGCCTGCAGAGCCCGGCGGCGTTCCGCTTCCAGCTCTTTACGTATCTCGCCAACCCGACCAAAGGCCTTGGCGTGGCGGGGCGGGTTGTCCACATCGCCGCAAATGTCTTCCATGAACATAAAGATCACATCACCGCCCGACCCCGATCCAATAGAGTGGGTCACAAGGCTGGTGCGTTTGCTGATTTCGCTTAACGCTTCGGCTGCGACGCATTCCATTTCAACCGCATAGGCCCCGGCATCCTGAAGACGGCGTACATCATCCATCAGCACCATCGCCTCGTCTGCAGTTTTGGCAATGCCGCGCAAACCGCCGACAAGCGTGGACTTTCGCGGCACCAGCCCCAAATGCCCCTGCACAGCAAGCCCTTCATGCGCCAGCATTTCCACATTGCGCAGCCCGCGCGGGGTATAGATGGCATCCGACCCAGCCGCCGCCGCTGCGATCGCAGTGCGCAGGATGTCGTCAGGGGTGGGGTGTTCGCTCATCATCACGGCAGAGGTGACAAACGTGTTCGGGGCCCCGGCGCGCACTTCGTGAATGTCTTCGGCCACAATAGACAGGTGATCAACGCCCATCTCTTCGCAGGCGGCGGCCTCATTTCGGTTGACCGACGTCACCTGAGTCATTTTGCGGCCCGCCACCTTGTTGGCCCGGATGTCGGCCACAGTCAGGTTTCGCGTCGCCGGAAAGCCGCCAAATGTATAGATGTTCTTCATTGTAGTACCTTGATATCACTGGTGGAGCGGTTGCCATTTGGCGAGCGCCTCGTGCAGTTTTTCTTGTTCGCCTGGCAGCATGCCCACCGTGTGTTCAGCATCCGGGAACGCGCCGGATTGCACATCGGTCCGGAACCCGGTCAGCGACTTGTCACGTTCGGCAGTCAGTTGTTTGCGGATCGACCGGACGTCGCCCCAGGCCTTGGCGTGGCGCGGCGGGTTTTCGACGTCGCCACAGATGTCTTCCATGAAGGAAAAGATGATGTCGCCACCTGATCCCGCACCAATTGAATGGGTCAGCAGCGAGGTCTTGTGGTTGATCGCCTGCAACGCCTCAACCGCGACGCATTCGACCTCGACCGCTGCAGCGCCTGCATCCTCGTACCGGCGCATCCAGTCGAGCAGTTTCATTGCCTCCTCAGCTGTCTTGCCAAAGGTCTTCAATCCCCCTGTTAGGGTCGATTTTCTTGGCACCAGGCCCACATGGCCCTGCACCGCCAGCCCCTCGTTCGCGATCAGTTCGACAATACCCATCCCACGAGGCGTAAAGATCGCATCGGCGCCCTTTTCAGCGGCCTTCATCGCTGCCGTCAGGCATTCCTGCGGCTCGAAATACTGGCACATGGTTTGGCTGGACGTGATGAAGGTATGCGGTGCCCCGGCTCGCACCGCATCATAGTCCAGATCAGAAATGGTGATCATATCGATCCCCATCTCTTCGCAGGCGCGCGCCTCGTCCCCATTGATGGCCGAGACCTGGGTCATCTTGACCCCGGCGACCTTGTTCCGGCGCAGGCAGTCGATGGTCAGGTTGCGGCGCGCGGGTTGGCCACCGTATGTATAGATGTTTTTCATGCGTCTTCGTCCATAGCTGCCAGATAAATGTCGTGGAAATGGCGCATCGCGTGTTCCGAAATGTCGTGCGCATCTGGGTCGGTGACGTACCAGCCCTGCTTGAACCCGCGCTGATGCATCCCGCGTTGAACGTTTTCACAAAGCTCCCGATCCTCGGCCGATACGATGTTGGTCGACCACTCCGCCCGCTCGGCAGACCGTGCGGCCATATCCGGGTCAGTGGGTTCAGGCGTCGTGAGTGAGAGCGAACGCCGCTCGGTCAGGTCGGGCCTGACGGGATCAAACCGTGAGGCATAGAAGCCGCGCGCACCAGGGAATTGGCCAAAGATGGTGTTGGGGAACAGGAACCAGAATTGCCCGTCCAAAACGTCGTGTTCCAGATCCAGCCGGAACGCCTCATTCTTGGTTTTGCGGGCGGTTGGGGCGTGTTGATAGGTATAGTTCTGATACAGCTCGAACCGGTTTTCAGCGATGTTCATCATGTCATCGAACGAATGATGCGCCGGACCGCAGTGATGACATTCGAGATAGTTGTCGAGCATCACCTTCCAGTTGGATTTGCAGGTGTAGGTGTGGCCGTAAGCGCTGTCGCCTTCGATCAACAGGTCGGGCAGCTCCGGGATGCGCTCCAGCATCTGCGCCTCTAGCCCCGGTGCGAACTCTCCCAGGCTGGGCGCGTTGTCATCCAGATTCACAAACAAAAATCCGGCCAGAGATTCGACCCTAACATGGGACAAACAAACCTCGGCCCGCGCGGGAGCATCGGTTCCATCGCGCTTGGGCATGCCGCGCAGATTGCCATCCAGCCCAAAGGTCCAGGCGTGATAAGGACAGGTCAGAACCGCCTTCTTACCGCTCCCCTCAACCAGTTGATGCCCCCGGTGCGGGCAGACATTGTAGAAGGCGCGCACCTCACCTTCGCGATCCCGCACAAGGAAAATGTTTTGATCAAACAGCGACAGGGTGATGAACTGCCCCGCCTCAGCCAGCTGCGTTTCGTGCCCGGCCAACTGCCAGCTGCGCAGCATCAATTCGCGGTCAGCCTCTAGCGATTGGACAGACGTGTAGTGTCGGGCGGCGAGGGTGCGCGCCCGGGGGGTGGCGGTATCCAACATGGGATGTCCTTTCTGGCTTGGCGGCTAACGCCACTTAGCTGGCGTAGTCAGACCCTTCTGCGTCCAGGATCGCTTTCATCTCACGCATATGCGCTTCGGCCTGGCTTGGATAATCCTCAAGCTCTTGCGCGGTCTTCTCGGCGATTTCATCGCTGAGCACCCGCAGCTTTTGGCCGGTTTGCAGGGCGCGAATGTATGTCTCGGCCGCGCGCTCGAAATAATAGAGCCGGTTGAACGCATCTGCCGCGTCACTGCCGATCACCAGAACGCCATGATTTCCCATGATCATGACCTTTTTCTTTGGGTCGTTCAGCATCGAGGCACAGCGTTCCCCTTCGCTTTCGAACGCCAAGCCGCCGAACTCTTCATCAATCACATAGCGGTTGTAGAAGGTCGCGGTGTTCTGATCGATCGGGAGGATGTTGCTGTCAGCCAGCGAAGCCAGAACCGTGGCGTGGATCGAATGCACATGCATCACACAGCGCGCATGCGGGCAGTGGCGATGGATCGAGCCATGCAGCCCCCACGCGGTAGGATCAGGCGCACCGGGCATATCCATCGTGTTCGGATCATTTGCATCCAGCAGCAACAGGTTCGAGGCTTTGACCCTGCTGAAATGCATCTGGTTCGGGTTCATCAGGAACTGCGTGCCGTCTTCATTCACGGCAAGACTGAAGTGGTTGGCCACAGCCTCGTGCATGTCCAACTTGACGGTCCAGCGAAAGGCCGCCGCCATATCAACCCGCTCGGACCAGTGATCCATGTTGGGTCGCAGATTTGTCACGCTCATCGCCGATTCTCCCTGATGCCGAGGCGGTGTCCCTAGGTGAGCAAGAACCTGCATCCGGGACTTGCATTTGACCAACGAAAAAAACAAAGCTATCCCATTAGTGTTACTAATGGCAGAGTTATGCATATGCAGAAACCCCTCCCCCCATTGGGCTGGCTTCGCACGTTCGAGGCCGCAGCGCGCCACCTGTCGTTCACCGGTGCCGCGCGTGATTTGAACATGACGCAAAGCGCGGTCAGCCAGCAGATCAAATCGCTTGAGGGGCACCTGGGGCGTCCGCTGTTTCATCGCCGCCCCCGGGCGTTGGAGTTGACGGAAACCGGCATCACCTATCTGCCGGTGGTGCGCGAGGCGTTTCGGACCCTGGTTCGGGGGACCCAAGCTGTGGTCGGGGATCAGGTAAATGCGGTGCAGGTGCAATCAAACATCACCTTTGCCGTGAATTGGCTTGCGCCAAAGCTGCCCCGGTTTCGCGCGCTGCATCCGGACGTTCAACTGAACATCTTCACCGAGCTTTGGGAGCCACGAGAAATGGCCGAAGGCGCAGCCGTCGAAATCCGCTATTCTTTGCGACCCGCGGATACGGTCCGGACAGAGTTGCTGCGGACCGATCACTACTATCCGGTGTGCGCGCCAGGGTATTCTGTGACATTGGATAATGTGCAGGATCAACCGCTCTATGATTGCTCGAACCTGTTGTCGAATTGGTCGAACTGGGCCGAAGATCAGGGTCTAAAGTGGGGAAGTCCGCCGATCACATATGCCACGACCTATATGGTCAGCCTGTCCGTGGCGATGGCCGGAGGAGGGCTGTGTCTGGCCCATGACACGATCGTGCGCGGATTGATTGACGAGGGCCGCCTGATCGCGCCCTTTGCGCATCGCGCGGCCATGCCCGAAGCCTACTATCTGCTGCTGTCACCCCAAGCCGAAGAAAACCCCGGTGCCATCGCCTTTACCAATTGGTTGAGGTCCGAGATATCGGCTGAAGTGTCTCCCTGATCCACAAGCCCTCCCGCCCGTCGTCGATGTTCCTGACGGAACACCTCCTCCCGTTGGGCCGGGCAGGCGCGTGCTTTGCCCGCGCCTGCCCGGCCCCCTGCCGTTCGCAGGACGCGTGACCGCAAGGTCGCGCCACTTGGCAATTGTTCAAACTAACTTTTGGGTCTGCTTGGAACCCAAGCGTACCCATCAGCGCAAAGGATATACGCTTCGCGCAGCCCATGTGGTTTGTCTGTCGCAACTTGCAAAACCGTGGACCCAAAAGCCTCGGCCCGTTGCACGGCCTCATCCGGGTCGCTGTCATAAAGGCGAATTTCCATTCCTGCCCCGCGCGGTGGATTTTCCGGCAAAAGATTCAGCAACGGGTTCGCGTGATAGGTGCCGTCGCTATGCAGCTGAAATACCTGGTCGCCGTAGGTCACGATGGCAAAATCCGCTGTCACCTGATGGCTGCGCATCCCGAACACCTCCGCTAGAAAGGCGCATTTCGCCTGCACATCCCGCACCAACAGGTTCAGCCCGATCCCTTTGAGCGACCGACCGAATGCATCAGCATCCACCGTTTCATAGTCCATGACATGCCTCCCCTTCTGCCCCTCGATGAGAGCGAAAAGAGCGTCAACTCACAAGGAGATTTCCAACCGGATTGCGGCTTATTCCGGCAGCCGGTGCCCCAATTCGTCGATCAGCAGCGCGCCATCTTCCTTGGCCCAAGGCGCGGGCGGCCAATTGTCCAGCAGATCCAGGATTGCACCAGACGGGCGGCAGAGCTTTACCCCGTTGGCGCAGGCCACGATGGGGCGGTTCACCAGAACCGGATGCTCCAACATCGCATCAAGCAGTGCGGCGTCCGAGACGGACGGATCGAGCAACCCAAGCTCTTCGGTCGGGGATTTGCTCGTGCGCAGGGCCTGGCGCGGCGTGATGCCAGCGGCGGCAAATAACGCCTGCAGTTGTGGGCGGGTCCAGCCGGTGTCCAGATACTCGACCACGACCGGATCATAGCCAGCGTCGCGGATGATTTGCAGCACATTGCGCGAGGTGCCGCAGGCGGGGTTGTGATGAATGACGATTTCCATGGGACCCTATACCCGACCAGATGTAACCCTTTCATGATACCGCGACGGGAGGGGTTGCACAGGCGCTAACATTCGGGAAAGTTGAACCATGGAACAGACAACTTTCCCCAGCTGGCCCGCAGTGGCCCCCCGTTTGATCGCCGTCGCCGCCGGGCGCGAGGCCGCTGACACCGTCATCACCGGTGGTATCTGGGTCAATGTGCACACCCGCGAAACTCTACCCGATCATTCGGTCGCCATCGCTGCCGGGCGCATCGCCTTTGTCGGCCCCGACGCCAGCCATTGCACCGGCCCCGATACGCAAATCATCGAGGCCAACGACCGTTACATGATCCCCGGCCTGTGCGACGGGCACATGCACATCGAAAGCGGCATGCTGACGCCCGCCGAGTTCGCCCGTGCCGTGATCCCTCACGGCACCACCTCGATGTTCACCGACCCGCATGAGATCGCCAATGTTCTCGGCCTGGACGGCGTGCGCATGATGCATGACGAGGCGCTGATGCAGCCGGTCAACATCTTTACCCAAATGCCCTCTTGTGCGCCGTCTGCGCCGGGCTTGGAAACCACCGGCTATGAAATCAGCCCCGAAGATGTGGCCGAGGCGATGACCTGGCCCGGCATCATCGGGTTGGGCGAGATGATGAACTTTCCCGGTGTGTCCAATGCCGACCCCAAGATGCTGGCCGAAATTGCGGCGACGCAAACCGCAGGCAAGACCGTGGGCGGGCACTATGCCTCGCCTGATCTGGGCCCTGCTTTTGCGGCTTATGTTGCGGGTGGACCGGCGGATGATCACGAAGGAACCTGTGAAGCGGACGCCATCGCTCGTGTCCGTCAGGGGATGCGGTCGATGATGCGGCTGGGGTCCGCCTGGTATGACGTCGAAAGCCAGATCACGGCCGTGACAGAAAAGGGGCTTGATCCGCGCAACTTCATCCTGTGTACCGATGACTGCCATTCCGGCACGTTGGTCAATGACGGTCATATGAACCGGGTGGTGCGGCACGCGATTGCCTGCGGCTGTGATCCATTGATCGCGTTGCAAATGGCGACGATCAACACCGCCACTCACTTTGGATTGGAGCGTGAGATTGGCTCGATCACACCGGGGCGTCGGGCGGACGTTATCTTGACCTCCAGCCTGACCGACCTGCCGATAGAAACCGTGATCGCACGCGGGCAGATCGTTGCTGAAAACGGCTCTATTACGGTGGATTGCCCGCATTTCGACTGGCCGGACTCTGCGCGCGGCACGGTGCATTTGGGTCATGAACTAGGCGCGGTCGATTTTGAGATCAAAGCCCCCGAAGGCGCAAATTCCGTCCGTGCCAATGTCATTGGCGTTGTGGAAAATCAGGCACCGACAAAGGCGCTCAAGGCTGATCTTCCGGTGCGTGAGGGGCTGGTCGAAGGTGATGGAGAGACCTGCCAGATCGCACTTGTTGAAAGGCATCGGGCCACAGGCGGCGTGACCAACGCCTTTGTTTCAGGCTTTGGCTATCAGGGGCGCATGGCCATGGCCTCGACCGTGGCGCACGACAGCCATCACATGATCGTCGTTGGCACGGACCGGGCGCAGATGGCCTTGGCCGCCAACCGGCTGGCCGAGGTTGGCGGCGGTATCACCATCTGGCGAGACGGCGAAGAGCTGGCGCTGGTGGAACTGCCCATTGCCGGGCTCATGTCCGACAGCCCCGCCACGGACGTCGCCGCGAAAGCCGAGCAGATGGTCGCCGCGATGCAATCTTGCGGATGTGACCTGAACAACGCTTACATGCAGCACTCTTTGCTGGCTCTGGTGGTGATCCCGGAATTGCGAATTTCGGACCTGGGCCTGATCGACGTGCGCACCTTTGAAAAAATTGACCTACTGGACCCACTTGAATGACGGAATACGCCACCCCTGAGACCCTTGAGTCAGAAAGCTTCACCGACCCGGAGCAAGCCGTAAAGCGGCTGATCGAACTGTATGATCAGGCGACGGCCTTTCTGTGTCAGCGGTTTTCCGAAGCGATGGTCGAAGGCGCCCCAGAGCGTCATGTGCGCGCGTTCTACCCCGAGGTTCGGATCAAGACGACCAGCTACGCCCAGGTTGATAGCCGACTGAGCTATGGACATGTGACCAATCCGGGCACCCATGCCACGACCATCACGCAGCCGCGGCTATTTCGGTCCTATCTGACACAGCAGATCGCTTTGTTGATCAAGAACCACGGGCAGCCCGTCACCATTGGCCCGTCGGACACGCCCATCCCCGTGCATTTCGCCGTGGCAGCCAATCCAGGGCTTACAGTGCCGCAAGAAGGCGCAGCGGGCTTTACCTTGCGTGATGTGTTCGACGTGCCGGATCTGAGCACCACAAACGATGACATCGTGAATGGCACCCATGTGCCCAGCAATGGCACCGGTCCACTGGCATTGTTCACTGCACAACGCATCGATTATTCGCTGGCGCGTCTGTCCCACTATACAGCGACCGACCCAGGCCACTTTCAGAACCATGTTCTGTTTACAAACTATCAATTCTACGTTTCCGAGTTCGAAGCCTACGCCCGCACCCAGCTGGCCGATTCGAACAGCGGTTACACCAGCTTTGTCAGCACAGGAAATGTAGAGATTACGGACGCCGAGACACCTATCGAAGCGCCTGCCAAGCTGCCTCAGATGCCGACCTATCACCTTAAACGGAAGGATGGGTCTGGGATCACTCTGGTCAACATCGGCGTGGGGCCATCAAACGCCAAGACCGCGACAGACCACATTGCTGTGCTGCGTCCGCACGCCTGGCTGATGGTTGGTCATTGCGCCGGCTTGCGAAACACCCAGGCGCTTGGGGATTTCGTTTTGGCACATGCGTACCTGCGCGAAGATCACGTGCTGGATGATGATCTACCCGTCTGGGTTCCGATCCCGGCCCTGGCCGAGATCCAGATCGCGCTGGAACAGGCCGTGGCCGAGGTGACGGAGCTCGCCGGATACGACCTGAAGCGGGTGATGCGCACCGGCACGGTTGCCACCATCGACAACCGCAATTGGGAGCTGCGCGATCAGTCCGGCCCCGTGCAGCGCCTCAGTCAGTCGCGTGCCATTGCGCTGGATATGGAAAGCGCCACCATCGCCGCCAACGGCTACAGGTTCCGTGTTCCCTATGGCACGTTGCTGTGCGTCTCGGACAAGCCGTTGCATGGTGAGTTAAAGTTGCCAGGCATGGCGTCCGAGTTCTATACAACCCAGGTCAGCCGTCATCTGGCCATCGGAATTCGCGCGATGGAGGCGCTGCGCGGGATGCCTCTGGAGCGTCTACACAGCCGGAAATTGCGCTCGTTTGACGAAACAGCCTTCCTCTGAGCGCAAAAAACCGCCGAAAACCCCATATTTTCCTGGTTTTCGGTGCTACTATTCGTTGTGTTACCTCACAATATCCAGTTAGAGTTACGCGATGAGGCCCAACTGATCGGGCACAGTAAGGAGACCAAGAAATGGCAAAGCCTATGACCAAAACTCAGCTCGTCGCAGCACTGGCCGAGGAAATGGGTACAGATAAAAAAGCCGCTGGCGCAGCACTCGACGCCATCACCGGCCTGATCACCCGCGAAGTTTCCGGCGGTGGCGCCGTGACCCTGCCGGGCGTGGGCAAGATCTATTGCCGTGAGCGCCCCGAGCGTATGGTGCGCAACCCTGCCACTGGCGAGCAGTTCAAGAAAGAAGCCGACAAGGTCGTGAAAATGACCATCGCCAAAGCGCTGAAAGACAGCGTGAACGGCTGATCGGATCCTCTTGATCTGAACGGATTGGGGTCGCCGATTGGCGGCCCTTTTTCTTTGCTTCGACCCACCAGGCGGTTCCGCCGATCACTCCTCAGGGTTTGACAGGGTTGCTTTCAGTTATGTTATAACATAGCAGTATCAATCGTAAGCAGATCTGGCGCTTCTCCCCGCGCCAGACACTCGACAGAGAGGACCACTTTTGATGACCGGTGACCGCCTTCCCGTAACCGTCCTGTCCGGCTTTCTGGGCGCAGGCAAAACAACCCTGTTGAACCGGGTTTTGAACAATCGCGACGGGCGCAGGGTTGCCGTGATTGTCAACGACATGTCCGAGGTGAACATCGACGCCGATCTGGTGCGCGCAGACGCTGAGCTCTCGCGAACCGATGAAACGCTGGTCGAGATGTCGAACGGTTGTATCTGCTGCACCCTGCGCGATGATCTGCTGGACGAGGTGCGACGCCTCGCTGGCGAAGGGCGTTTCGACTATCTTCTGATTGAATCTACCGGCATTTCAGAACCCCTGCCCGTCGCCGCCACCTTTGACTTCCGTGACGAGTTTGGCCAGAGCCTGTCCGACGTCTCGCGTCTGGACACGATGGTGACAGTGGTTGATGCCGTGAACCTGCTCGAAGATTACTCCAGCCACGATTTCCTGAGCGACCGTGGTGAGACCATGGGCGAAGAAGACGAACGAACGCTGGTTCACCTTCTCACCGACCAGATAGAATTCGCTGATGTCGTGATCCTGAACAAGGTTGCAGATGCAGGACCTGAGCGAGTGGACGCCGCCCGCAAGATCATCCGCAGCCTCAACGCGGATGCAAGGATCATCGAAACGAACCAGTCAGACGTGCCTGCAGGTGAAATTCTGGACACTGGCCTGTTCGATTTCGAAAAGGCGCATGAACATCCGATGTGGGCAAAGGAGCTTTACGGTTTTGCCGATCACGTCCCCGAAACCGAAGAATACGGCGTCACCAGCTTTGTCTACCGGGCACGCCAACCTTTCATCCCAGAAAAGATCCTTGAGGTGCTGAATGGTAACCTGCCCGGTGTAATCCGCGCCAAGGGCCATTTCTGGATCGCGACCCGCCCCGATTGGGTCGCTGAATTCTCGCTGGCCGGCGCCTTGTCGTCGATCCAACCGCTTGGCACCTGGTGGGCCACCGTTCCCGAAGACCGACGCCCCGACCATGAAAGCGCGCGTGCTTACATGCAGGAACATTGGCAGGAACCTTGGGGGGATCGCCGCCAAGAGATCGTTTTCATCGGCAGCGGTATCAACTGGCCCGCACTCAAGGCCAAGCTCGACGGGGCCCTGTTGCCCACCATCGCCACGACCGGGCCTCATGACCTTCCCGATCTGCCAGATCCCTTCCCGATCTGGCGCCGAGCCGAGGCCGCAGCATGAATGTCATCCGCGCAATCGAAACTGACATCGCATCCCGCGTTGGCGTGACGGAAACGCCCGAGGGTCTGGTCGAGCTGAGAAAACCCAACATTGCTGGCGTGATCTGGCAGCGCAAACCGACGTCGCAGTTTCAATCTTGGATCAGCACGCTTGACCCCGAGCAATTGCCCAAGACCAGGGTCATTCTGCGTCCACATGCGGTACGCGATGCAATGCGCAAGGTGTGTGAGGTTTCCGGCACCCCGGACTGCGCTGAATGCGATCTGCTGGTTGATGATGTGGCGGCGATGGCAGATGTTTTTGCCAATCTCATGGGCGCGAATTGGCTGCGTCTCCGTCTTGATGTTGTGACGACAAACGCCTGCCGACGGTTCCACATCGACGCCGTCACGGCCCGGTTGGTCTGCACCTATCGCGGAACTGGCACGCAATACGGGATCCTGCGGGACGCGGACGAGCCGGATCACATTTTCACCGCGTCAACTGGCGCGCCGGTCCTGCTGCGCGGAACGCTTTGGCCCGATCAATCGAAATCACGCCTTGTCCACCGCTCTCCACCGATCGAAGGGACCGGGGAAACGCGTCTGGTGCTTGTTCTCGATCCGATCGAGGAACCGGAAAGTGAACCCGATCACCAATATATGCATTGATGGCTAGGAGGATGCCCCATCGTTTCATTCGGGGCATCTTCGTGCAACGTCCGCTCTATTGTATCAACACATACTAACGCCCTTGCATGCCTGTGTGATTTGATGAACTGTCCTCTCGCTGCATGAGGAAGAGGGACAGCATCATGGACATGCGCGCCATCATCATGGGGCTGGCCTTTGCATTCATGTGGTCATCGGCTTTTACATCAGCACGGATCATCGTTGCCGATGCCTCCCCGCTCTTTTCGCTGGCCTTGCGGTTTCTGATTTCTGGCCTGTTGGGCGTGCTTATCGCACGGATCATGGGACAAAGCTGGCGGCTGACGCGTCCGCAGCTGTTTGCAACGATCATGTTCGGGATTTGCCAGAATGCGCTGTATTTGGGTCTGAATTTCTATGCGATGCAAACGATCGAGGCTTCGGTCGCGGCCATCATCGCCTCGACCATGCCGCTGATGGTGGCACTGGCGAACTGGCTGATTTTTGGTGAGCGCTTGCGACCCCTTGGCCTGATTGGCTTGCTCATGGGATTTGGCGGTGTCGCGTTGATCATGGGTGCGCGGATATCTGGTGGCATCGACCTGTTTGGACTGATGCTATGTGGATTGGGTGCCCTGGCACTGACCTTTGCCACACTGTCTGTGCGCGGCGCCACGTCGGGCGGCAATTTCATGATGGTTGTGGGGTTGCAGATGCTGGTTGGGTCGGCGGTTCTTTTCGTGGCAGCCCCGGTGTTCGAAAACATCTATATCAATCCGACCATGCCGTTCCTTTTGGCCTTTGCCTACACCACCTTGATCCCCGGGCTGGCTGCGACGTTGATCTGGTTCCTGCTGCTGGATCGGATCGGTGCAATCCGGGCCTCGACCTTTCACTTCCTCAACCCTGCGTTCGGCGTTGCCGTGGCGGCCGCACTATTGGGCGAAAGCCTTGGGGTGCTTGACGGTCTCGGTGTTGTGATCACCACGCTTGGCATTCTCGCGGTACAGCTGGCCCGCCAACCGGCCCCAAAACCTATCTAATTCAGAAGCTCTTCGATGGCGCTGACGATCTTGCCCGAGTCGGGACGGGTCGCCGATCCAAAGGTTGCCGCCACAGAGCCATCAGGCGCAACCAGAACCTTGTTAAAGTTCCATCGCGGCTCAAATCCCGTGTCCTCTTTGACCTGACGATAGAAGGGATGTGCCGATGAACCGCGAACCGATTTGATGTCGGTCATCGGCACATCCAGACCATAGTTCACTTCGCAGAACTGCTTTACATCCTCGCTGGTATCCAACTCTTGATTGAAGTCGTCAGACGGCACTGCCAGCACGATTAGGCCACGATCACGGTAGCGATCATAGAGCTTTTGAAGGCCGACATATTGGTCCGTGTAGGCGCATTGAGACGCAGTGTTCACCACCAACACGGGCCGACCCTGCCACTCTTTCATGGAGAGTTGGCCCCCGTCGATCGAATCAAACACACCGCGAACCGGACCTGCATGAACCATGTGGCCGATAAGCAGCAGCAGGCCTAGAATACCAAGTCTGATCATTTTGAACCTCCTGTTGCGATTCATACGTCCACCGAAGCTGATTGGATGAATTGCACGTTGCTGCTATCTGAATGAAACAAATCTTTGCTTTTCATTCCACGACCCCACATACGTGTTCAAATCAGAACCGGAGGTTGCATGACCAATTACACCAAAGACCCTCAGGCCATCGCCGCCCTGTCGCAGGAAGAGTTCTATGTGACCCAAAACAGCGGCACAGAACGCCCCGGAACCGGCAAACTGTTGCACAACAAGGAACCGGGCATCTATGTGGACATCGTGTCGGGTGAGCCGCTATTTGCCTCGTCCGACAAATACGAATCCGGTTGTGGCTGGCCCAGCTTTACCAAGCCTATCGAACCAGCCCACGTGCAGGAACTCGAAGACCGCACCCTGGGCATGATCCGGACCGAGGTGCGCTCGACCCATGGCGACAGCCATCTGGGCCATGTCTTTCCCGACGGCCCGATGGACCGCGGCGGGCTGCGGTATTGCATCAATTCTGCCTCGCTCCGTTTCGTGCATCGCAACGACATGGAGGCCGAAGGCTATGGCGACTACATCAATCAAGTGGAGGATATCGCATGAGCACTGAACGCGCCGTTCTGGCAGGTGGCTGTTTCTGGGGCATGCAGGACCTGATCCGCAAAATGCCCGGCGTCTCGGGGACCCGCGTGGGTTATACCGGCGGGGACGTTCCCAACGCCACATATCGCAACCATGGCACCCATGCCGAGGGGATCGAGATCTTTTTTGATCCTGCGCAGATCAGCTATCGCAAGCTGCTGGAATTCTTTTTCCAGATCCACGACCCGACCACGGTGAACCGTCAAGGCAACGATATGGGTATGAGCTATCGGTCAGCGATCTATTATGTGGATGAGGCACAGAAGGCGACCGCGCTGGACACCATCGCTGACGTGAACGCCAGCGGCCTATGGCCCGGCAAAGTCGTGACCGAGGTCGAGCCGGTGGGCGATTTCTGGGATGCCGAGCCCGAGCATCAGGACTACCTGGAGCGCATTCCTAACGGCTATACCTGCCACTTTGCGCGCCCCGACTGGGTGCTGCCCAAGCGGTCAGAAGCGGCAGAATAAGACGACAAATCACGCCCCTCCGATTTCGGTGGGGCGTTTCCCTTTTTACTGGGCATAATCGGGCTCGTCCCGATCCAACAGCCGCTTCATCGCTGCAAAGTGAAAGTCGATCTGGCGTTCGTCCCACATGCCTGCGGCAAGCTTTTCAGCGACATCATCTGGAAGAATGGCCAGCGGACGGCCCGAGGCCATTGCCGTCAGCTGGTATTCGCAAGCTACCTCAAAGTTGTAGAAATCGTCATAGGCCCGCGCCACGGTTTCCCCGACCACGGTGATCCCGTGGTGCGCCATGACAACGATATTGCCGTTCCCAATGGTTGCTGCAATGCGCCCACCTTCTCCGTCATCAAAGGCAGACCCGCTGAAGTCCCCGTCGTAGGACACCCGCCCCAGGAACCTCAAAGCGTCCTGATGGCAGTTCTCAAGCCGCCCCCCTTCGATACAGCCAAGCGCCGTGGAATAGGTCGGATGGGCGTGCAGAACGCAGCGCGCATGGGGTACAGTACGATGGATGTGGGAATGGATATAAAAGGCCGACGCCTCAATCTCTCCCTCCCCCTCAACAACATTGCCGTCGTGATTGGCCAGCAACAGGTTCGATGCTGTAACCTCGGACCAATGCAGGCCACGGGCGTTGACCAGGAAATGCCCCTCATCAACCGCCAACGAAAAGTGATTGTCCACACCCCTCTGCCATCCGTTGCGGGCGGCCAGCCTTAAACAAGCAGCCAAGTCGATGCGGTCCTGACGATGTTGCATTGCGATCCTCACTTTGATGTCAGTACAGACTGCATCAGGATCGAAAGCCAAGATTGAAGGAATCCGTCAGCCGTGTCGCTTTGAGAGCGCTAGCCAACCGCCACGCGGGGTCGTCCACTGGCCTCGACCGTCAGCATGCCTTCGACAAAAACATCCCGTGCCTCGATCCTCGCGGTGCGGATGTCGCGTTCAACCAGTACCCGAATATCCGCCGCACCAGCGGCCTTTGCAGCGCCTTCGGCCTCTTGGCGCAAAACAGTCTCTAACAAAGTCAAAGCTGCGTCCGACTCGGTGAAATCCTGCGGCCCTGAGTCCAGGTGAACCCGGTACTTGCCCTCGGATGGGGAGGTCACGGTGCCGCTTCGGCGGAATGTGACCCGACCGACAACAGCCCCTACGGCATTGGCGACACCTGCGTGCTCCGGCAGGATCATGTTGCAACACAAACGCTCTCCAACCGCTGGGTAGTAGCTGGGCGCCGAGGCGCCAAGCCCCACCACATCCACGTTCAACGATGCATCCAATGCCAGCAAGCCCCGGTGATTGGACAGCCCCTTTTGCAACAGGACATGACGGGCAAGTTGTTCAGGCGGAACACCGAAATCTTCGGTCTCTTCCGCAAAAGCAGTCTCTAACAAGGTCAAAGCGGTCTGTTCAGTCAACTGATCCACAATGATCTGTGCCATGTCGCGGGGCGTGGCAGAAATGCGGTCGCCTGTTCCGACGCGTTTGCGCGAAAAAAGCTCGAGCGCTTTTTCCGCTGCCGACCGATCCCAACTGTCCAGCCGTCCCAAAACGTGGCTCGCGTCTGAAGGGGTCACACCGGACACCTGCACGATCCCACGGTCCACCAGACGCCCAAGCGCGCCGTGTTCCATCCGGGTTCGCAGCACCTGATCCAAGGGCACAACCCGATCGCCCAGACGTTCAATCAGAACGGCCTCACGCTCGCCCACACCATCAAATGGAATACCGGGCACGACCCGCGCAAAGCGGGCGTCGTGCTCGCCGGGCGTCGATGAATGCAGTTGCGTGTCCAGCACGTCATGCACCACCTGAGGCGCCTCGGACGCGATCAGCGAAACGGGCACAACCCGACGTGGGCCAAGGAACACGCCGCCCGTCAACCCCTCGGTCACCACATGAACCTGACTGTCACCGCCCAGGCCGCTGGTGCGCATCGCGACCGCCTCGACCATGGTGCGGAACCCGCCAACCCGCGCGCCTGCGGGGTCAATTGCGGGCTTTCCATCCTTGATCAGAGCCACATCCGTGGTTGTGCCACCAATGTCAGACACCAGCGCGTTTTCCGTATCGGTCAGCCAGCAGGCCCCGACGATCGAGGCCGCCGGGCCGCTCAAAATGGTTTCGATGGGCCGCTCGCGCGCCTGTTCGGCGCTCATCAGTGCTCCATCGCCTCGCACCACCATCATCGGTGCTGTGATCCCCAGATCCACCAACGTATCCTGCGCCCGGCCAATCAGGCGATCGATCATGCCGATCAGACGTGCATTCAATACGGCCGTCACCGCCCGTTTGGGACCGTTCAACTTGGCCGACAGCTGGTGCGAACAGGTCACCGGAACGCCGGTACGCTCGGTGATGATGCGGGCCGCTTCAAGCTCGTGCGCGGGGTTGCGAGTGGCGAACTGCGCAGCAACCGCATAGCCCGATATCCCGGTGTTGGCGTCGATGAATGCCTCAAGCGCCGTCACATCCAGCGGCGTTTTCTCACTGCCCGCATGGCTGTGCCCGCCCGCGATCACCAGCGCCGGATCACCTTTGAGCGCATCTGAAAGACCGTGCTTGTCCAGATCCTGCTCGCGAAACCCGATATAGATCAGCGCAACACGCCCGCCCTGCCCCTCGACTAGGGCGTTGGTGGCCAGTGTGGTCGACAAAGAGGCCAGCGTCACCTGATCCGCGCTGACATCTGCCTGCGCCAGAACCGACTTGATCGCCTTGCCCACCCCAATCGCCAGATCGGCCCGTGTGGTCAGCGACTTGGCCGAAGCAATGACATCTCGCTCGTCCCGGATCAGCACCGCATCCGTATAGGTCCCGCCGGTATCCACGCCCAAAGACAGCGCCATCTTGATCCTCCATTCGCGTCGTGACCTCACCACATAGCGAGTTCGCGCGACACGTCCTGCCTGTTTGCGTCACTTATTGCAATTGTTCCACGGCCCACCGGGCAGCATCGGCCACGGTTGCATCCGCATCTTCGGTCAGGCCCTGCGCGGTTGGCATCAATGCTGCATCACCCGAGTTACCGATGGCATAAAGGACATTGCGCACGAACCGGTCCCTCCCGATCCGCTTGATCGGCGAGCCCGAGAAAAACGCCCGAAACGTCGTGTCGTCCAAAGTGGCCAATTCAGCCAACCCCGGAGCCTTCAACTCTTCGCGCGCGGCATAGCGCATGTCACTGGCCGCCACCGCGAATTTGTTCCATGGACACGCAGCCAGGCAATCGTCGCAGCCATAGATGCGGTTGCCCAGTTTACCCCGCAGCTCTTCGTCGACCGGGCCTTTGTGTTCGATGGTCAGGTAAGAAATGCAACGCCGCGCATCCAACTGGTAGGGCGCAGGAAAAGCATCGGTGGGACACGCCGCCAAACAAGACCGGCAAGAGCCACAATGGTCGATCTCAGGTGCATCTGCGGGCAAGTCGAGTGTGGTGAAAACAGAGCCTATGAAGGCCCAATTGCCCCAATCACGGCTCACAAGGTTGGTGTGTTTGCCCTGCCACCCAAGACCCGCCGCCTGACCCAACGCCTTTTCGGAAACGGGTGCTGTATCGACAAAAACCTTCACCTCTCCACCACCCTCGGCGATCAGCCAACGGGCCAGGCGTTTGAGGCGTTTCTTGACCAGATCGTGATAGTCCTTGTTCTGCGCATAGACCGAAATCGCGCCCTTATCCGGATGGTCCAGAATGGCACGGGGGTCGTGATCCGGGGCATAGCTTTCGGCCAACATGATCACGGATTGCGCTTCGGGCCAAAGCGCGGCGGGGTTGCCGCGCCAATGCATTCGTTCGCCCATCCAGCCCATCTGCCCGTGATACCCGGCCTCGACAAAAGCGGCCAAGCGCTCGGGCACCTGCGGGATGTCCCATGGGCGGCAGATCCGACAGGACACGAACCCTTCGTCCAGCGCCTGCTGCGTCAGTCTCTGTTTCAGATCGGGATCGGTGGTCATTGAATTTGGGCCTCTGCCCAAAGGTCTATCAGAAATCCAGGTCGGCGTAATGGGCCGGCGGGCGGAAGCCCGGAATCTGATCGGCCAGGATAGACCGGAAGGCAGGACGCGATTTGATCTTGGCGTACCAATCCTTGACGATCTGACTGCGGTTCCAATCCACATCCGAGATATAGTCCAGCGACGATAGATGCGCGGCGGCTGCAAAATCAGCCAGCGTCATTGCATCGCCCGCCAGCCAACGGCGGTGATCCAGCAACCAGGCCATGTAATCCAGATGATACTTGATCGCCTTGGCTCCGGCCTTGACGTTGCGACTGTCGGGATAGCCCTGACCGGTCATCTTCTTGTTGACCCGCTCATACAGCAGCTTCGACGTCACCTCGTGGTGGAACTTGTCATCGAACCAACTGATCAGGCGGCGTACCTCATACCGGGCATCAACGTCCTTGGGCATAAGCGACGGCTCGGGACGAGTTTCTTCGATGTATTCACAGATGGCCGCGCTTTCGGCCATCATCTTGCCGTCCAGCTTGATCACCGGGACCTTACCGGCCGGGTTGCGGCGCAGAAAATCGGGGTCTTCCTCCCAATATCTTTCTTCGACCAGCTCGACTTCGATCTTCTTCTCAGCAAGCGACAGCCGGACTTTGCGGCAAAACGGGGAAAGGGGGACGTGAAACAGGCGCGCCATGGTGATCCAGTTGAACGAATGGTGTTGATCCAGCAATGCCCTCTGGCGTCAGGATTTTCAATCCTCGAAACACGCGGCCCGCCCATCTGCGCGGATGGTGGCCGCCCCATCCATGATCGAGGCCGTCCTCTTGCGCACCTTGGCGCTTGGTTTCGAGGCCGAGCGCGATTTGGGCGCAGGCAGCACGGCGGCAATGCGCGCGGCCTGCAAAGGCGTGAGCTTATCCGGCGTCACGCCAAAGTATCCTTGGGCGGCTGCATCAACGCCGAACACGCCTTCGTCCATCTCGGCCACGTTCAAGTAAACCTCAAGGATGCGCCGCTTGGACCAGATCACCTCGACTGCCGGCGTGATCGCTGTCTCAAGCGCCTTGCGAATCCAGCTGCGCCCCTGCCAGAGGAAAACGTTTTTGACCACCTGTTGCGAGATCGTGGACGCCCCCCGCCCACTACCGGAATCAATCGCCGCCCGAATCGCTTTGACGTCAAAACCCCAGTGCAGGCAAAAATTCGCATCCTCTGCGGCAACAACCGAACGGGCCATGACGGGGGTGATCTCTTCGATCGGAACCCATTGCCGATCAACTGACCCCAAACGGCGCTTTTCCGACCAAATGGTGTGGGTGATCGGCGGATTGACAAATGTATAGAGCACCACCAGCGCCAAAACGGTCAGGATCAAGATCGTGGTGCCGCGCAAAGCAAGGAAGCCCGCCCACGACAACAGCCAAGGCAACGGTTTGAACCGTGTCTTTGCTTTTGCTCTGCTCTTCTTCTTGCCTGCCGATTTTTTGGCCATGCCCACTCTATACTGGACCTGCGCCGTTCCGACAAACCTTCTAAGCAGGTTTTGAGGGGCGCAAAAGCCAGGGTCCAACCCGCAGCGCAAAGACACCAAAAGCCACAATCCACAGCGTTGCCGACAGATCCAGCATCCAGCCGGGCAAGCCCCAAAGCGACCAGGCCGCACGCAAACCTGAGGCCAGCAACAACGCGATCAAGGCGGCGTTCATCCATATATCGGATTTCAGTGGGCGCCCGGTGTGACCCATACTGGCGCGCAGCATGACAGCCAGTGTCATTCCACCAATGGCGGCAATCCCGATGACGTGCAGCCCGGCTGCATAAAAGGCCCAGTCAAACGGCGCGGCGGCCAGCATAAGCATCCCCAGCGGAATCATGGCAAAGCATCCATGCAACGTGAAAAGGATGGGGTTGGGCAGGGTCCGCAACCCGCCCCACCGTCCCAAACGCACCGCTTGGAGGAATGCGGCAACTGCCAATGATCCAGCAGATACGAGGATATCAGGGACAATGAACCACAAGATCAGGGCCAGAACACTGACCAAAAGGCTGACGGCATCAAAGCGACCAAAGGTCGGTGGCAGATGCGCATGACCTTGTTGTTTCAGCCAATTGCGGGTGAAGGCCGGTGTGATCCTTCCCCCGATCAGCATTAGCAACGCCATGATGGCAACAAACCCGGCACGGGTTGCGTATTCGGCATTCCCTGTCAGCGCGGACTCGGTGTGAAATCCCAGGTTCGCCAAAGCAAAAACACTGACCGGCCCCACCACCATCAGATTGCGCCAATTGCGACCAGCGATCACTTCGCGTGTTGTGATCGCGAGGACGGCAAACAAAAACAACACCTCGACGCCCGCCGCAACCCAACCACTGCCCCAGAGCATCACCGCGCGACCTGCAACCCACAACCCCGTCAGCCCAACCAGCAGCGATCCAACAACAGGTGCGCGTCCGGTCCAATTGGGCACGGCCGTCAGCAGGAACCCGGTCAGCACGGCCGAGACGTAGCCAAACAGCATCTCATGCATGTGCCACAGGTGGGGATCCCCGTAGAGCGGCAGCTCAGCAGCGCCCCGCAACGACAAAACCCAGATCACAATGGACAGGATCGCAAAGAGGGAGGCACCCAGAAACATCGGGCGAAATCCGTAAGAAAAGAGAGAGGTTTGAGTGGGGGACATGGGGCTGCACAACTTGATCGAATTCCAGAGAACTGCCCCGACGTATCACGCGACCCCAAAGTTGAGTTTGTGATAGATCAATCTTTATGCGCAAGGCGGCTTTGCCCGCTTTCCCCATCACAGTTGAGTTTGGTATCCAAACCCCCTATCTCAGCCGCACAAGGCGCAAAGGACATCATTCGTGGCAAACCACCTGTACAAGAACGACCTGCCCGACGGGCTGGACCTAGGGCCCATTGTGGCCATCGACTGTGAAACCATGGGCCTGAACCCACATCGGGACCGCCTGTGCGTGATCCAAATGTCCGGTGGTGACGGCGACGCGCACATCGTGCAGGTCGAAAAGGGTCAGACATCGGCGCCAAACCTGTGCGCGATGCTGGAAAATCCGGATGTGCTCAAGCTGTTTCACTTTGGCCGCTTTGACATCGCCGCGATGTACAACGCCTTTGGCGCGCTGACCGCGCCTGTATACTGCACCAAGATCGCCAGCCGACTGGTGCGCACCTATACCGACCGCCACGGGCTTAAGAACCTGACGCAAGAGTTGATCGGCGTCGACATCTCGAAACAGCAACAGATGAGCGATTGGGGCGCCGAAACCCTGACGCCCGCGCAACTCGACTATGCCGCATCCGACGTCCTACACCTGCACCAACTGCGCGATGAGCTGAACAAGCGCCTGGCGCGCGAAGGTCGGACCGAGATGGCCCAGGCCTGTTTTGATTTTCTTCCCATGCGCGCCAAGCTGGATTTGGCAGGCTGGCCTGAAACGGATATCTTTGCACACTCATGACCGATCCACAGTCCTTTCTCAGCACCGCCCGCCAGGTGATCACAGACGAGGCCCAAGCGCTTGAGTCCTTGGCCGAAGGGCTGGATGATCGCTTTGCACAAGCAGTTGATCTGATCCTGAACACCAAGGGTCGCGTTATCGTCAGCGGCATCGGCAAATCGGGCCACATCGGCCACAAGATCGCCGCCACCCTGGCCAGCACCGGCACGCCCGCCTATTTCGTGCACCCGGCCGAGGCAAGCCACGGCGATCTGGGCATGCTGTCCGAAGGGGATGTTGTTCTGGCGATTTCGAACTCGGGCGAGGCACCAGAGTTGGCGAACCTGCTGGCGTTTACGCGTCGCTTCTCGATCCCTCTTATCGGTCTGTCCAGCCGCATGGACAGCACGCTGATGAAGAACGCCGATGTGCACCTGCAGATCCCCGCACGGGGCGAAGCCTGTGGCTTTGGCATGGTGCCATCCATCTCGACAACGCTGACGCTAGCGATGGGGGATGCACTGGCGATTGCATTGATGAAGTATCGCGACTTCCGGCCCGAGAATTTCCGCGAGTTCCACCCTGGTGGCAAGCTAGGCGCGCGACTGAGCAAGGTCAGCGATCTGATGCATGCGGGCGATGCTCTGCCACTGATCACCGCCGATACGCCGATGAGCGAGGCGCTGATCGAGATCAGCCAAAAGGGCTTTGGCGTTGTGGGCGTAACCGGCGCGGATGGATCGCTGGCAGGGATCATCACCGATGGTGACTTGCGGCGAAACATGGACGGGTTGCTGGATCTGAATGCAGAACAGGTCATGACCGCCAACCCGACCACGATCACAGCCGATTCGCTGGCCGAGGAGGCGGTGGCCGTGATGAACCAGCGAAAGATCACCTGCCTGTTTGTGACCGATGAGGCCACAAAAAGCTCGGCGCAGGGCTTGCTGCATATCCACGACTGCCTGCGCGTCGGTCTGGGATAAGGGGCCGGGGATTTGGACGGCTATTCACGCATGGTGCAACTGTTAAAGGTGCTTCTGCCTTTGGCAGCACTTGCGCTGTTGTCGACCCTGTTCCTGCTGTCCCGCAGCGTCGACCCAAATGCCACAATCCCGTTTGCCGAACAGGACATGGCAGATCGGATGCGCGACCAACAAGTGACCAAACCCTATTTCTCGGGCACCACTGCCAAGGGCGAAGAAGTGCTGGTCACCGCATTGATCGCCCGGCCTGGCGGGCCAAATTCCCCGGCCGAGGCGACAAACCTGGACGCCAAGATCAAACTTATCGACGGCAAGATCATCCGCCTGACCTCGGATTTGGGGAGCGTTGCGCTGGATCAGGACATGGCCGTGTTCTCGGGCGACGTTCGGATCACATCAACCGATGGCACCGAAATCCGGACCGAAGTGCTGCACACGACGCTGAGCGGGATCAAGGGATCGACCCCCGGAACAGTCACCGGAACCGGCCCAATTGGTGATTTCACGGCCGGAAACATGGAAATGGGTGCAAAAAACGACGATGGACCCATCCACATGGTATTCAAAAACGGCGTGAAGCTGATATATGATCCCCAAAAGCAAGAAAGATAACCTGTGTTCTATTTTCGCGCTCTGATTATCAGCATCTCTTTGGTCCTGGGCGCGGCACCGGTGTCGGCACAGGGCACTAACGTTGCATTCGGTGCGATCAAAGCCGACCCATCCCTGCCGGTAGAAGTGACAGCTGATACGCTCGACGTGAACCAGGAGAACGGATCCGCGGAATTCAAGGGTAACGTCTTGGTGGGGCAAGGTGAAATGCGCCTGTCTGCGCAGCGCGTTCTTGTCATCTACAACCAGGAACAATCCGGCATCCAACGCATGGAAGCAACGGGCGACGTTGTGCTGGTCAGCGGACCTGATGCCGCTCAGGCGCAGCGCGCAGATTACACCATCGATACAGGCGTCATCGTGATGACCGGAAACGTGTTGCTGACCCAAGGCGAAAACGCCCTGACTTCGAACAAGATGACCGTCAATCTGATCACCGGAACGGCGCAGATGGTTGGCCGAGTGAAAACAATTTTGAACTCGGACAAGAATTGATGGCAAAACCGAAACTCAGCGTGACCGAAGGCTCATCCGGGCTGAAAATCGAGAAGCTGCGCAAGTCTTACAGTAAAAAGACGGTGATTCGGGACGTGTCGATGTCTCTGGACCGATCCGAGGTTGTGGCGCTGTTGGGCCCGAACGGATCCGGCAAAACGACAACATTCTACTCCATCGCTGGTTTGGTGTTCCCCGAAGCTGGATCAGTCACCATCGACGGTCAGAATGTCACCACACTGCCGATGTATCGGCGTGCACGTTTGGGGATCGGATATCTGCCGCAGGAAATGTCGATCTTTCGCGGCCTGAGCGTCGAAGACAATATTTCGGCTGTACTGGATGTGACCGTCAAACACGCGCACAAGCGCAAGGAACGGCTTGAAGAATTGCTGTCAGACTTTTCCGTCGAGCACCTGCGACGCGCCCCTGCGCTGGCCCTGTCGGGCGGCGAACGCCGCCGCGTTGAAATTGCCCGCTGCCTGGCCGCCGACCCCAAATATCTGCTGCTGGACGAGCCTTTTGCAGGTGTTGACCCGATCAGTGTTGGTGACATCCGCCACCTTGTGGCTGATCTGAAAAAGCGCGGCATTGGCGTGTTGATCACTGACCACAATGTGCGCGAAACGCTCGAGATCGTGGACCGCGCCTATATCTTGCATGACGGTCAGGTCCTGATGTCCGGCACACCGGAAGAGGTCGTGGACAACGAAAACGTGCGCCGCGTGTATCTGGGCGAAAACTTCCGCATTTCATGACCTTACGACGGATGACCGCCGAAAGCGACGAAGATTCACACAACTTCTTTGCTGCTTTGCGATTGACTCTCGGCGCGTCTCTTGCCTCAATCGGGGTATGGCAAACTTGCGGTTCGATGCTGTCTTGGTGAGCCCCTTCGCTGAAGGGTCGAATGGGACGCAATCTGCGCAAATGCCTAATCCAATCACCCGTTATTGACAGGCGCACCCAATCCTTTGGGCGTGAATGCGGGTGAGAATTGTGAAGGAGATCACATGCGTTACCAAATCAGCGGAAAACAGATTGATATCGGTGAAGCCCTGCAAACACACGTGCAGACGGAACTGGGCGATGCGGTCGCAAAATACGCGGAACGCCCCACCGACGCCAATGTCGTCTTTTCCCGCTCGGCGCATGAATATGTGTGCGAAACAACTGTTCATCTTTCAACCGGCCTGACGGCGCAAGCCAAGGCGCATGCCAACGAGATTTATGCCGCGTTCGAGGCCTGCTGCGATAAAATGGAGACCCAGCTGCGCCGCTACAAGCGCCGCCTGAAGGATCACCACAAGGATCGATCCGAGCCGGTTGAACTCTTTGGCGCGTCCTCGTATATCCTCGCGTCGGAAGGACAGAACACCGACAGTGAGCCCGAGTCGCTTCAGCCGATTATTGTGGCCGAGATGGAAACTAAAATTCCGTCGCTTTCGGTTGGCGAGGCCGTTATGCAAATGGAGCTGGCTGGTGCCCCGGTGCTGGTCTTTCGGAACGAAGGCAAGGATGGGTTGAACGTGGTGTACCGTCGAGATGACGGAAACATCGGCTGGATCGACCCGTAATAGGCAAGAATTATCAGATGGCTGCCCTCTGGCCCAATTGATCAGAGGGCGCCCACGCGGAGCAAGCAAGAGATGGAGCTTTCAAGCATCCTCAAGCCTGAGGCGGTCAAGGTATTTGCCGCCGCCTCGAGCAAGAAACGTCTGTTCCAGGAAATCGCCGAAGTGGCACATACCTCGCATGGGTTTGACCCACAGTCGACGGTCGAGGCCCTGATGGAACGCGAAAGCCTGGGACCCACTGGCGTTGGCCATGGTGTAGCCCTGCCTCACGCCCGTATGGCTGGCGTAGAGCATGTCACCGGTGTGTTTGTCATGCTGGAAAAACCGATGGATTTCGGCTCGGTTGACCGGCAACCGGTGGACATTGCCTTTACCCTGTTTGCCCCTGAAGAGGCGGGCGTAGAGCACCTGAAGGCGCTGGCCTTGGTATCGCGCACCCTGCGCGAGCAGCCGCTGTGCACCAAACTGCGTGCCAATCTGGATCAGACCAAGCTCTATGCAATCCTGACCGAGGCGCAATCGGTTCAAGCCGCCTGATCCTGGATCACCCATCTCTGGAATCAAAAAAGGCCCCGTCCTGGGCCTTTTTTTGTTTGTAACTGGATCGGGCTTAGCCGCCCATTTCCAATGTCCACCAAATCTTGCCGCTTTTTTCCTGGAACCAGGCAAACCCCATGTTGATGGCTGTCGGGTCCAAAATTACGCCACGCGTGCCCGGCTCTTCCATCCAGGCGGCCAGGGTTTCCAACTCGGTCTCGTAGGTTTCCGAGATCGCCTCACCCACCAGCGGCCCAGGGTATCCGGCCCGCGCAATCCGATCCAGCGGCGACGAACCATCCGAACCAAAGTGCCAGGGGCGGTTCTGTGCAGCCATGTCACGCGAATGCGTCGCAGCAGCCGCATTCAGCTGCGCGTTCAACTGCACCGGAGACAGGCCCGAGGCCGAGCGAAGTGCATTGACCGAGTCCAGCATGCGGAACTGCAGCTTCGAGGCGTTGCCGCGAATCTTGTAAACCTTGGGCAGCGGCTGGCCATCAGCCCCCAACCGATCTGGCCCCGATGTGGGGGTACAGGCCGCAAGGCCCAGAAACAGAACCGTCAAAAGAGAAATCAGTCGCGTCATAAGGCACCCCGGAACATCTATCGGATCATGAGATAGCGCGACACAGGTGCAGGCGCAAATGCAACTCTGCCACAATCTGCGCTTTCATGCCGGTTTGATTTGCGACTGAGGCTTTCGCGCCATATTATGGCTCGGATACTGGGTTTGAACACATAAAGGTCTGCAACCATGGTCAAAAAGTCATTCGAATCCCCGACTCGCCGCAGTTTTTTGATTGGCGCAACCGCCACTTTGGGTACGCCTGCCATCGCTCAATACGTGCCAAACGACCCATTACGCCCGGCCCCCGAGCCAGAGCCGGCGGTTCGTCGCAATATTTCAAGCTTCCGTGCGAAGAGTTGGAAACCTTACTTCAGCAACACCAGAAACGGTGCGATTCTGGTCGATACCACGTCGCGTGCGCTGCATTATTGGTCGGACGATCAGTCGATCTACAAGCTCTACCCCTCATCAGTGCCCCTGACCGAGGAACTGACCCGGCTTGGCCGCACCAGCGTCATCCGCAAGGTCGAAGGCCCCAGCTGGTCGCCAACCCCTTCGATGAAAAAGCGTAATCCCGAGTGGCCGGACCATATTCCGCCGGGCCCGGACAACCCATTGGGCACGCACGCGCTGTACCTAAGCTGGAAATACTACCGCATCCACGGCACCCACGACACGCGCAAAATCGGACGCCGGTCGTCGAACGGCTGCATTGGTCTGTACAACGAGCATATCTCCGAATTGTTCTCAATGGCCAAGGTGGGCACGCAAGTGTTGCTAATTTGACGACATTTCAGCGCGGTGAATCAGGTTTGGGGTAAGTAGCGTTTGCAATTCAACCCTATAGCTGATTAGAAAAAACCACGAGGTAAGTCTTGGCTGTGCGGTTCATTATGTCGAATCGCGCAAATTCTGGAGGTTAATATGAAAAAACTCGTTCTTGCTGCTGCTCTGACTGCTGCTGCTTCGACCGCATACGCGGGCAACATCGCTGAGCCGATCGTTGAGCCCCCGGTCATCGTTGAAGAAACTCAGTCGTCGTCGTCGGGCATCGTCCTGCCGCTGCTGCTGCTGGTTCTGGTCGGCGCCGCTGTTGCATCGTCCTAAGATTTTCAGCTTCGGCTGATACGGAAAAGGCGGTGGTCACCCACCGCCTTTTTCATTTTTGGGAACCCTGCTTAGACGTCAGTCGATCCAGCCCGACAGGTTTTCCGCCACAACGGTGCTCAGTGCCTCGATATGCGCGTCGTCATCGTTAAGGCAGGGAATGTAGGTGAACTGCTCACCACCCGCCTCTTCAAAGCTTTCCTTGATCTCTTCATTGATCTCTTCGAGCGTTTCGATGCAATCGGCTGAAAAGGCCGGTGCGCAGACGGCGATGTTCTTTTTGCCCTGCTTCGCCAAATCCGCCACGTGGTCGACCGTATACGGTTTCAGCCATTCCTCGGGTCCAAACCGCGATTGAAAAGTCGAAACGATCTCGGTCTCATCCCAACCCAGACGCTCGCGCAGAAGCCTGGTCGTTTTCACGCATTGGCAGTGATAGGGATCGCCCTGCTGCAAATACCGTTCGGGCATACCGTGGTAGGAACACACCAGAATGTCGGGGCGCGTCGCCATATCCGCATATGCGCTCTCGATCGACTGCGCCAGAGCCTCGACATAGGCCGGATGGTCGAAGTACGGCGCGACCGTGCGGCTAGCGGGCTGCCAGGCCTCTTGCATCAGGGCGCGGAAAAATTGGTCATTGGCAGTGGCCGAGGTCGCGCCGGCGTAGTGCGGATAAAGCGGAAAAAACAAGATCTTGTCGCATCCCGCCTCGACCATTTCTCGAACCTTAGACTGCGTTGATGGGTTGCCATAGCGCATACAGAAATCAACCATCACCCGGTCGCCATAGCGCTCGGTCAAACTTGCCGCCATCTTGGCTGTCTGATCCTTGGTGATCGTCATCAACGGGCTTTCGCCCTTGTCGTGGTTCCAGATGGATTTGTAAGCCGCACCAGACGTGAAAGGGCGTTTGGTCAGGATGATCAGCTGTAGCAGAGGCTGCCATTTCCATTTCGGATAGTCGATCACCCGCTGGTCCGACAGAAACTCGTTCAGGTAACGCCGCATCGGCCAATATGAATAGTCATCCGGCGTGCCCAGATTGGCCAGCAACACGCCGACCTTGCCGAACTTCACCTTTGGATGGTCGGTTGGGGCATGGGCGGGGCGGGTGGCATCAAACATGTTTGGCGTCCTGAATATATCGTGTGTCGCAGGTGAGATAAGCGGAAAACCCATTGGGTCAATCCGACAATTTGCCTTCGGTCGTTTTGAGAGCATCCGCCAGCCGCGCCTTTGCCGACCCGGGGCGCAGCGGTTTGGGTTGGCTTTCGTCCGGGGACCACCCCGTCAGGCAGATCAGATCAAAGGTTGCGGGCAGACGTCCCTGATTCGTGGCAAAGCTGCTCTGGTACAGCTCTTGCGCGCGCTGGAATACGCCCCGGCGCGTCGGGTGGCGCAAACGCGCAGACAAGGCGTTGCCTTCCCCCATCGCGCGCAGATCACGCATCAGATGCCAGATGTCCCGGTATTCGGCCCGAAAGTCCACGTTGTCGGCCACTGGCAAAGCAAACCCGGCCCTTTGGAGCAAACCACCCAGGTCGCGAATCTCTGCCATCGGAGCGATTCGCGGCGACAAGCCACCGGACACTTCAACCTCGGCCTGCCCCAAAGCGGCGCGCAGTTCACGCAGCGTCTCACCGCCGAGCGCAATCGCCAGCAACAGGCCATCGGGCTTGAGTGCACGACGACATTGGATCAACTGCCCAACCGGGTCATTGGCCCAATGCAGACCCATCGCATGCACCACCAGATCATGCGCCCCGGGCTCCAGATCCAGCACCTCGGCATCCTGTATCACCCGAGCACCCGGAACCGCACTGCCCCAGACCAGCGGCAAAGGCGTCACGACTGCTGGCGTCGTAAAGGTTCTGTTAACCATCGAGAGGCGATCTTGGACTTCGTCGATGGCCGCATCATGCAGGAACAAGGCATCCGGCTGAATGCGGCGGCGATAGGTAGCCCGAGCAGCGCTGTCGACCAATTCTGGTGTGTTTTGGAGTGGCAATCTCATGAGGTGCAGATAATCCCATGTGGAGCAGGATTCAAACCGCTGTCGAGATGATCTACCCCCCACGCTGTCTGGGGTGTGGGGATCTGGTGACCTCGGACTTTGGCCTTTGCGGCTCGTGTTGGCGCGACACCCCGTTCATCGCAGGCACCGTGTGCGAGGCGTGCGGCACCCCCTTACCCGGCCAACAGGACGGGTATCGGATCGAATGCGATGACTGCATGGGCACGCCGCGCCCTTGGAAAGATGGGCGCTCGGCCCTGCTTTATACAGGCCGAGCACGGCGGATGATTCTGGCACTTAAGCATGGTGACCGACCCGAATTGGCCCGCCCCGCTGCCCTGTGGATGGCCAAGGCCGCCAAATACATGATGCACGACAAGATGCTGATTGCGCCGGTGCCGTTGCATTGGACGCGTCTGCTGAAACGCCGCTACAACCAATCGGCTCTGCTAGCTCAGAACCTGTCGGATGAAACCGGCCTGCCCCACTGCCCCGACCTGATGGTTCGCAGCAAAAAAACCCCGATGCTTGAAGGGAAAACCCTGCAAGAACGTACTGAAATCCTGTCCCAAGCCATCGAAGTACACCCCAAGCGACGACATCGGATGATCAAACGGGACATTCTGCTAGTGGATGATGTGATGACATCCGGCGCAACCCTGACGGCCTGTGCGCAGGCCTGCCTGGCCGCCGGAGCAAATCATATTTTCGTGCTCACACTGGCGCGCGTTGCCAAGGATGCCTAATTCCCCCTAGATTACGCCAAATCTGCCAAGGGAACGACCATGAAAGCCGTTGAAATCTACACCTCGCCGCTCTGCGGTTTTTGCCATGCGGCCAAGCGCCTCCTGAACCAGAAGGGCGTCGAATTCACCGAGATTGACGTGATGCGGAACCCGGACCGCAAGCCCGAGATGATCCAACGCGCCAATGGTGGCCGCACCGTGCCGCAGATCTTTGTCGGCGAAACCCACGTGGGCGGCTGTGACGATCTGTATGATCTGGAACGCTCGGGCAAGCTCGACCCGCTGCTGGCCGCCTGATGAAAACTGCGCTGCTGCAAATCACCTCGTCTGACGATCCTGCCGCAAACCTGGAGATGGTGCGCGGCATGATCACCGAGGCTGCAAAGGGTGGCGCCAAGTTCGTCTTGACGCCCGAGGTCACCAATTGCGTCTCGACCAGCACCACGCGCCAGCGCGAGGTGCTGCAGCATCAAGAGGATGACGTCACGCTGGCCGGTCTGCGCGAGCAGGCGGCCGAGCTGGGGGTCTGGCTCCTGATCGGGTCACTGGGGATCAAGACGCATGACGCGGATGGCCGGTTCGCCAACCGCTCGTTCATGATCGATCCTCAGGGTGAGATCGTCGCGCAATACGACAAAATCCACATGTTCGATGTTCACGTGACCGAACAGGAAACATTCCGCGAATCCGCCAACTATCGCCCTGGAACGCAGGCTGTGGTGGCCGAGACCGACTTTGGCAAGGTCGGCATGACCATCTGCTACGACGTCCGCTTTCCACACTTGCACGCCAAACTGGCGCAAGAGGGCGCAACGATCCTGACGGTGCCAGCAGCCTTCTCTCCGGTCACAGGTGCCGCACATTGGGAACCTTTGCTGCGCGCCCGCGCCATTGAGACCGGATGCTGGGTTCTTGCCCCCGGTCAATGTGGCGAGCACCCCAAAACCCGCGGCAAGACCCGCTATACCCACGGTCATTCACTGGTTGTTGCGCCATGGGGAGAGGTCGTGATTGACGCAGGTACTGAACCGGGCATTCACTATTTTGATCTGGATGATACATCTGTTACAGACGCACGACGCAAAGTGCCGTCTCTGACTCACGTTCGGCCGTTCGACGGTCCCTGACCCAGATCTGGAAATGACAGACGAAACCAATGCCTTGGCGGTCACGCTGTTCAGCGAGATTCTGACCGTAGACCAACTGTTGCGCAACCGGCTGAGCCGGGTGCTGCCCAAAGGCATGGAAATCTCGCATTTCTCGGTTCTGAACCATCTGGCCTATGCCGGGACAGAACGCACCCCGGCGCAATTGGCGTCGGCGTTCCATGTCACACGTGGTGCCATGACCAACACACTCGCGAAACTGGAATGGGCAGGATACATCCACATCCGCCCCGACTGGGATGACGCTCGCCGCAAAATGGTCGCCATCAGCCCCGCAGGCCGCCAGGCTAGGGATCAGGCGATCTCTTCCATTGCGCCGCTGATCAATCAGGTCGTCGGGGAGCTGGGGCTGGACCGTGTCCGGTCTACCCTGCCCGTGTTGCGCGATCTACGTATCAAGCTCGAAGATGGTTGAGACAAGCCAAATTACTCGGGTTTGATGCTCGCGGTCACATAGTTCACGCTCAGATCGCGGTCCGAGATCGACCAGTTCCACAGGATCGGGTTGAACACGAACCCCTTACGATCGACCGGGTCCAAACCTGCCTGACGCAACAGATCAAACAGCTCGTCAGGCGTGATGAATTTATTCCATTCATGCGTGCCCTTGGGCAGCCATCGCATCACCACTTCGGCCCCGAAAATTGCCACGGCATAGGATTTCGGGTTGCGGTTGATGGTCGAACAAATCTCCAACCCGCCGGGTTTCAGCAACTGCTGCGTCGCGGTCAGATAGCTGAGTGGATCGGCCACATGCTCGACCACCTCCATGTTCAGAACCACGTCGAACTGCTCGCCTGCCTCGGCCAAAGCCTCGGCCGTGGTGTGGCGATAATCGATGTCCAATCCCGACTGTTCGGCGTGAATGCGCGCGACGGGCAGGTTCCCCTGCGCCGCATCGGCGCCCACAACCTCGGCCCCCAGACGCGCCATCGGTTCGCTGAGCAGCCCGCCACCGCAACCGATGTCCAATAGTCGCAGACCTTCGAACGGGCGCGTCCCTGCCAGGTCGCGCTCGAACTCACCGGCGATTTGTTGCGTAATATAGTCCAACCGGCACGGGTTGAGCATGTGCAGCGGCTTGAATTTGCCGTTGGGGTCCCACCATTCGGCGGCCATCGCTTCGAATTTCGCGATCTCCGAAGGGTCAACAGTGTTCGCAGGCGCTTGCATTCCTGTCTCCGTGTGCTCTTTTACGTCTTAGGACTATATAGGGCCATAATGGACAAGTACTCGGACCAAAAGCGCGCAGTGCAATTTCTTTACCCGCCGATCGAACCTTTCGATCAGCAGTTGATGGATGTTGGGCAGGGTCATCGCGTTTATTTTGAACAGTGTGGCAACCCAAACGGCATTCCCGTCGTGGTGCTGCACGGCGGCCCTGGTGGCGGGTGCAGCCCGGCGATGCGGCGCTATTTCGACCCCGAAGTGTACCGGGTGATTCTCTTTGATCAGCGCGGATGTGGCCGGTCGCGGCCTCATGCCTCGGTCGAAAACAACACAACCCATCACCTGGTCGCAGATATCGAGTTGATCCGGCGGCAATTGGACATCGACGCCTGGATCGCCTTTGGCGGCAGCTGGGGCGCGACGCTCGCCCTGATTTACGCTCAGGCGCACCCGGATCGCGTGACGCATCTGGTGTTGCGCGGCGTGTTCCTGATGACGCAGGCCGAACTTGATTGGTTCTATGGCGGCGGCGCAGGCAAGTTCTGGCCGGAAACTTGGGCCAAGTTCGCCTCGCTCATTCCCGAAAACGAACAACACGACATGATCGCCGCCTATCACAAGCGGCTGTTCTCTGGCGATCGCCCGCTTGAAACCCGCTATGCCCGCGCCTGGTCGGCGTGGGAGAATGCGCTGGCCTCGATCCACTCATCCGGTACCAGCGGCGAAAGCCCCGGCGATTACGCCCGCGCGTTTGCCCGGTTGGAGAACCACTATTTCATCAACAACGGCTTTCTCGACGTTGATGGGCAGATCCTGGCCAACATGGGGCGAATCTCGCATATTCCCGGCGTTATCGTTCAGGGGCGCTATGACATGATCTGCCCACCTTCTTCCGCCTGGAAGCTCAGCAACCTGTGGCCCGCATCCGAGCTGCGGATGGTCCGCAACGCCGGTCACGCCCTGTCAGAACCGGGCATCAGCGCCGAACTGGTGCGCAGCATGGACCGGATCGCCGAGGTGCTGACATGACCCGTATCGACCGCCGCGCGCTCTTTTCCACCGGCGCGGCCGCTGCGTTGCTGGCTGCAACTGGGGTTTCGCTGGACGCCGCGCCAAAGACGGGCGGTACGCTCCGCTTGGCCGTGCCAAAGGACGGGTCGCTGGACCGCGTCGCGCGCGGCGCCATGTTCGACACACTGACCGAAATTGCGCCCGACGGCACGTTGCGCGGAGAACTGGCACAAAGCTGGCAAAGCTCAGAGGACGCCCGGGTCTGGACCTTTGATCTGCGCGCGGATGTGCTGTTTCACGATGACGCGCCGCTCACTGCGCAAGACATCATAGAGGCCATGTCGCATCTACCGGACCTAAGCCGGATCGAGACCCTGACAGATCACCAACTGCGGGTCGAACTGACCAAAGCTGCACCGGGTTTGCCATTCACGCTGGCTGAAGACGCCTTTTGCATCGCCCGAGACACCATCGGCACCGGCTGCTACCGCGCCACGCATTTGCAAGACGGACGGCATTTCCGGGGGGAAAAGGTCACGGATCACTACAAAGTCGGTCAAGCCGGGTGGCTGGACCGGATCGAGGTCATCATGATCCCCGACGCACGTGTCCGTGCCGAGGCGCTGTGCGACGGCTATGTCGACGTCGCCGCCCTGCCCGCACCAAACGGCCTGCGGGAGCGTACCAAGTACCGCTATCATCCGTCTGAACATGACATGGCCTTGGCCGTTGCCGACACAGTGGGCCTGCCGCGCCAAATTAGCTCACTTGGAGCGTTGGATAATGGGCGAATCGCGGAACGGTGGTGGATGATATAGCCTCCGAATCTCACAATTTCACACTGCCCCTTGCAGACTCATCCCATCCGCCGTATATGCCTTGATAACAGCGGCGCGTCGGGTCTCTCGGATCGGAAGCTCCACCGGAATTACGACGGGCCGCGCGCCCGTTTTTTTGTGCCCGGAGCTTGGGTAGAACCGACAATGACAAACGACCTGATAGCAAAAGCAGCCATCGACCGCAGGTTGGCCGAGATCATCACGCCCGTGATCGAAGATCTGGGCTATGAGCTGGTTCGCATCCGCCTGATGAGCGGCAAAGAAACCACTCTGCAGATCATGGCCGACAAGGCCGGTGGCGGCATCGAAGTTGACGATTGCGGCGAAATCTCGAACGCGGTCAGCGCCACGCTGGACGTCGAAGACCCGATCCTGGACGCCTATACGCTCGAGGTATCGAGCCCCGGCATCGACCGCCCGCTGACGCGGCTGAAAGACTTCGACATGTTCGAAGGCTACGAGGCCAAGCTGGAAACAACCGAACTCATCGATGGACGCCGCCGCTTTAAGGGCGAGTTGGCAGGCATCGAAGGGGAAGAGGTTCTGATCAACATCGACCAGAACGGCGAGACCGTGACCATCGGGTTGCAATTCGACTGGCTCAGCGACGCCAAACTGGTGCTGACAGACGAGTTGATCAAGGAAATGCTACGCCAACGCAAAGACGCGGGCGTGCTCAACGAAGACGCATTCGACGACATCGAGACCGAAGGGTCCCAAGAGGAGACGAAGTAATGGCAATCACCTCTGCAAACCAGCTGGAGCTGTTGCAAACCGCCGAGGCCGTGGCCCGCGAAAAGATGATCGACCCCGGTCTGGTGGTCGAAGCGATGGAAGAATCCCTCGCCCGTGCCGCGAAGTCCCGCTACGGCGCCGAGATGGACATCCGCGTCAGCATCGACCGCAAGACCGGCAAGGCGACATTCACTCGCGTCCGCACCGTGGTCGAAGACGAAGAGCTGGAAAACTATCAGTCGGAATTCACCGTCGAGCAGGCCAAACAGTACATGGCTGACCCGCAGGTTGGTGACACCTTTGTCGAAGAGGTTCCGCCGGTTGAAATGGGTCGGATTGCAGCACAGTCAGCCAAGCAGGTGATCCTGCAAAAGGTCCGCGAAGCCGAGCGTGACCGCCAGTACGAAGAATTCAAGGACCGCGCAGGCACCATCATCAACGGTGTCGTCAAGCGCGAGGAATACGGCAACGTCATCGTCGACGTGGGTGCCGGCGAGGCGATCCTGCGCCGCAACGAAAAGATCGGCCGCGAAAGCTATCGCCCGAACGACCGTGTGCGCTGCTACATCAAGGATGTGCGCCGCGAAGTGCGTGGCCCGCAAATTTTCCTGAGCCGCACCGCGCCCGAGTTCATGGCCGAGCTGTTCAAGATGGAAGTGCCGGAAATCTATGACGGCATCATCGAAATCAAGGCCGTGGCCCGTGACCCGGGTTCGCGCGCCAAGATTGCCGTGATCAGCTATGATGGTTCGATCGACCCTGTGGGTGCCTGCGTTGGTATGCGCGGCAGCCGCGTGCAGGCCGTTGTGAACGAACTGCAGGGTGAAAAGATCGACATCATCCCGTGGAACGAAGATCAGCCGACCTTCCTGGTGAACGCGCTTCAGCCCGCCGAGGTGTCCAAGGTGGTTCTGGACGAAGAAGCCGGCAAGATCGAAGTTGTCGTTCCCGAAGAGCAGCTGTCGCTGGCCATTGGCCGCCGTGGTCAGAACGTGCGTCTGGCCTCGCAGCTGACCGCGCTGGACATCGACATCATGACCGAGGCCGAAGAATCGGCGCGCCGTCAGAAAGAATTCGAAGCCCGGACCAAACTGTTCATGGACAGCCTGGACCTGGATGAATTCTTTGCTCAGCTGCTTGTCTCCGAAGGGTTCACCAACCTCGAAGAGGTGGCCTATGTCGAGATCGACGAACTGCTGGTCATCGACGGTGTTGACGAAGGCACCGCCGAAGAGCTGCAGACCCGCGCCCGCGAGTTCCTGGAAGCCCAGGCCAAAGCCGCTTTGGACAATGCCCGTGCTCTGGGTGTCGAAGAGAGCCTTATTGAATTCGAAGGCCTGACACCCCAAATGATCGAGGCGCTGGCCAAAGACGACGTGAAAACGCTCGAAGACTTTGCAACCTGCGCCGACTGGGAGCTGGCCGGTGGCTGGACGTCGGTCGATGGTGAACGGGTCAAGGACGACGGTATTCTGGAGCCCTTCGACGTTTCGCTGGAAGAGGCACAGGATCTTGTGATGACCGCCCGCGTTCTGCTGGGTTGGGTTGATCCGGCCGAGTTGGAAGCCGCAGCCGAGGAAGACGGCGCGGACGGCGACACTGACGAAAACACCGACCCGGAGGCCGGGGCCTGATCTCAGGCCCCAGGGGGTTCGAGATGGGTCGCGGTGGCGTTCCAAAGGATCACACGGATGGTCCAGACCGCAAATGCATTGCCACAGGCGAAGTGCAGCCGAAATTTGGGCTGATTCGCTTTGTGGTGGGCCCTGACGGTCAGGTCTTTCCGGACGTGATGGGCAAACTCCCCGGTCGCGGCGCCTATGTCGCAGCCGACCGGGAGGCACTGACTAAAGCCGTGCAGAAGAAGTTGTTTTCCCGCAGCTTCAAGATGCAGGTGACCGTGGCAAACGACTTGGTCGAAGACGTCGAACGTCTTTTGACCCGCCGCGTGATCGACCTGCTGAGCCTTGCGCGCAAATCCGGCGATGCGGTCGCCGGGTATGAAAAGGTCAAATCAATGCTCGACAGGGAAGAGGCGCAGATATTGCTGCAAGCCTCGGACGGGTCGGGACGCGGGAAATCGAAATTGAGCACGCCACACCTGGGCAAATACATCGGTTGGCTGACGGCAGACGAGTTAGGCATGGCATTTGGACGCCAAACTGTGATACATGCCGCCCTCGCCTCTGGTGGACTCAGTAAACGTGTTGTAGAGGAAGCGCAGCGTTTGCGTGGCGTGCGCGAAACGGATGACGGCGGCAAGGGCCGCACGGAAGGGTAGTTAGGCTTTATGAGCGATAGTGACGGCAAAAAGACATTGGGTCTGCGTGGGTCCCGCCCGGGGAATGTGAAACAGAGTTTCAGCCACGGACGGACCAAGAATGTCGTGGTGGAAACCAAACGCAAGCGCGTGGTGGTTCCCAAGCCCGGCGCTGGCAAACCTGGGGGGTCAACCCCTTCGGGTGATCCGTCGCGTCGCCCGGCTGGTATTACTGATGCGGAAATGGCACGCCGCCTGAAGGCCGTTCAGGCCGCCAAGGCCCGCGAGGCGGAAGAAGTCGCCAAGCGCGCAGCCGAAGAAAAGGCCCGCGAGGAAGAACGCGCCCGTCGCCGTGCCGAGGCTGAAGCCAAGGAACGCGAAGAGAAAGAGCGCGCTGAACGTGCCCGCCAAAAGGCCGAAGAAGAAGAGCGTAAGCGCAAGGAAGCCGAAGAGGCCGCCAAACGCGCCGCTGCAGCCCCGACGCCCAAAGCCGATACGCCTACTTCCCGCCCGACACCGAACAAACCGGCACCTGCCGCAACCCCGCGCAAGGCTGACCGCGAGCGTGAACAGCGCAACACCCGTGGCAAAGGTCGCGACGACGGTCGTCGTTCGGGCAAACTGACCCTCGGCCAGGCCACCGGTGGCGAAAGCAACCGTCACCGTTCGATGGCATCGATGAAGCGCAAGCAAGAGCGTGCGCGTCAGAAAGCCATGGGCGGTTCGGTCGAGCGCGAAAAGGTATTCCACGACGTTCAGCTGCCAGAGACCATCGTCGTCTCTGAGCTGGCCAACCGCATGGCCGAGCGTGTTGCAGACGTCGTCAAATCGCTCATGAACATGGGCATGATGGTTACGCAAAACCAGACCATCGACGCAGATACAGCCGAACTGATCATCGAAGAGTTTGGCCACAAGGTGACCCGCGTTTCGGACTCGGACGTCGAAGACGTCATCAAAGAGGTCGAAGACAAGGACGAAGATCTGCAGTCGCGTCCCCCGGTCATCACCATCATGGGTCACGTCGACCACGGCAAAACCTCGATCCTGGACGCCATCCGCAACGCCCGCGTTGTGGCAGGCGAGGCCGGCGGCATCACCCAGCACATCGGTGCCTATCAGGTGAAAACCGAAAGCGGCGCGGTGCTGAGCTTCCTGGATACTCCGGGCCACGCGGCCTTTACCTCGATGCGCTCGCGTGGTGCTCAGGTGACCGACATCGTGGTTCTGGTTGTGGCTGCTGACGATTCGGTCATGCCGCAGACGATTGAGGCCATCAATCACGCCAAGGCGGCCGAAGTGCCGATGATCGTGGCGATCAACAAATGCGACAAACCCGCCGCCGACCCCAACAAGGTCCGCGCGGAACTGCTGCAGCACGAAGTGATCGTCGAAGCCATGTCGGGCGAAGTGCAGGACGTCGAAGTGTCCGCGCACACCGGTCAGGGCCTGGACGAACTGCTGGAGGCCATCGCGCTTCAGGCGGAAATCCTGGAACTCAAGGCCAACCCGGCACGTGCTGCTCAGGGCGCCGTGATCGAAGCTCAGTTGGACGTGGGCCGCGGCCCCGTTGCCACCGTTCTGATTCAGAACGGCACACTGCGCCAGGGCGACATCTTTGTTGTGGGTGAGCAGTACGGTAAGGTCCGTGCGCTGATCAACGACAAGGGCGAGCGCGTCAAAGAGGCTGGCCCCTCGGTTCCGGTCGAGGTTCTGGGCCTGAACGGCACACCCGAAGCGGGCGACGTTCTGAACGTGACCGAGACCGAAGCGCAGGCGCGCGAGATCGCGGAATATCGCGAGCAAGCCGCCAAGGACAAACGTGCTGCTGCTGGTGCTGCAACCACGCTGGAACAGCTGATGCAGAAGGCCAAGGAAGACGAAAACGTTTCCGAGCTGCCGATCCTGGTCAAAGCCGACGTGCAGGGTTCTGCCGAAGCCATCGTTCAGGCGATGGAAAAGATCGGCAACAACGAAGTGCGCGTGCGCGTGCTGCACTCGGGCGTGGGTGCGATCACCGAAACCGACATCGGCCTGGCCGAAGCATCGGGCGCACCGGTCATGGGCTTCAACGTCCGCGCCAACGCATCGGCGCGGAACACCGCCAACCAAAAAGGTGTCGAAATCCGTTATTACTCGGTCATTTATGACCTGGTAGACGACGTCAAAGCCGCCGCATCGGGCCTGCTGAGCGCCGAGATCCGCGAAAACTTCATCGGCTACGCCGAAATCCGCGAAGTCTTCAAGGTCACAGGCGTGGGCAAAGTTGCCGGCTGTCTGGTCACCGAAGGCGTCGCGCGCCGTTCCGCAGGCGTACGCCTGCTGCGCGACAACGTTGTGATCCACGAAGGCACGCTGAAAACCCTCAAGCGCTTCAAGGACGAAGTGGCCGAGGTCCAGTCAGGTCAAGAATGCGGTATGGCGTTCGAGAACTACGACGATATCCGCGCAGGCGACGTAATCGAAATCTTCGAGCGCGAAGAGGTCACTCGGACCCTCGACTAATCGAAATTCAGCTGAAATTGAAAACGGCGGCTCCCATGGGGCCGCCGTTTTTCATTCAAGGGTTCAAAAACAAAAAGGGGACAGCCAAAGCCATCCCTTTTTTGCAGTCAGTGTGAGCGGTGGTGCAATTTGCAGTTACGCGGCAGCCGTAATTGGCTTACCGACGTACACCTTATCATCCACCCGGACGGCGATACGTCCATTTGGCAGACTACGGACAAATGTGCCTTGGATAGAGACGCAGGAGCCGATTGTGATCGTACGAAGCAAGTCAAATCCTCCCCAAAGGAATAGACAACCTAAGCATACCATAAAGGAGAGTGAAAATACACCGAAACTCTACCTTTGATTTCTTAGGGTTAAGGAAAAAGGCACAAAATATCGGTGAAAAAAGGGGGCTCGACCCAGATCTGCGAGGGCCGACAACCGGCCAAACTCGCCTTAAGCGCGAATCACGGCGGCGTTACAGCCAATCCCTGAGTATCGGAATCAGCGGAACGTCAGCCGCCGGCATGGGATAATCCCGAAGCTCATTCGCCTTGACCCACTTCAACGCCTGTCCCTCTTTTGACTGGGGAATGCCTTCCCACTTGCGGCAAGCAAAGAGCGGCATCAGCAAGTGAAAATCATCATAGCTGTGGCTGGCAAAAGTCAGCGGTGCCAGGCATGATGCCCAGGTATTGATCCCCAGCTCTTCCTCCAACTCACGGATCAGGGCGACCTCTGGCGTCTCCCCAGCCTCGACTTTGCCGCCCGGAAACTCCCACAGGCCCGCCATGGATTTGCCTTCGGGACGCTGCGCCAGCAGCACTCGTCCGTCGACGTCAATCAGCGCAACCGCTGACACCAGAACTGTTTTCATGAGCGATAGTCCGCGTTGATCTCAATATATCCATGGGTCAGATCACAGGTCCAAACAGTCGACTGCCCATCACCCAGCCCCAAATCCACAGCGATCACAAGCTCTTGGCCTTTCATGTAAGCGGCAGCCTCATCTTCGGAGTAGTTCGGGCTGACCCAGCCGTTTTCAGCCACCAGAATTTCCCCGAACGAGATGCTCAGCTTGTCGCGATCTGCCGCAGCACCCGACTTGCCGATGGCCATGACCACGCGGCCCCAATTGGGATCTTCCCCCGCCACGGCGGTCTTGATCAGCGGAGAGTTCGCAATCGCCAGTCCGTGGACTTTGGCATCTGCGTCCGAAGCAGCACCCGACACGCGGATTTCGACGAACTTGGTCGCGCCTTCACCGTCACGCACCACCTGATGCGCCAAGTCCAGCATCACGCCATTCAGCGCCTTGGCAAAGGCTGCATTGCCCGTGGCATCAACACCGGACGCGCCTGTCGCACACAGCAGCAAACTGTCCGAGGTCGAGGTGTCGCTGTCCACGGTGATGCAGTTGAACGACGTGTCCGTCTGGCTGCTCAGCATCGCCTGCAGCGCGCTCTGTTCGACCTTGGCATCCGTGAAAATGTAAACAAGCATCGTCGCCATGTCCGGCGCAATCATTCCCGAGCCCTTGGCGATGCCTGCAATCGACACCCTCTGACCGTCAATATCGACCTGCGCACTTGCCCCCTTGGGGAAGGTATCGGTGGTCATGATGGCACGTGCGGCGTCTTCGATCGCATCACTCGACAGCGCACCATTTAGCGCGTCCAGCTGCGCCAGAATGCGGTCGTGCGCCAAAGGCTCGCCGATCACGCCGGTGGATGAGGTGAATACCCGTTCAACCGCAACACCCGTCACATCCGCAACTGCCTGCGTCACTGCTGCGACCGAAGCCTGGCCATAATGCCCGGTAAACGCGTTGGCATTGCCCGAGTTCACCAGGATCGCGGCCGGGCCATCACTGGCCCCGCCAATTTTTTCCTGACAGTCCAAAACCGGAGCGGCACGGGTGGCCGAGCGTGTGAACACGCCCGCCACTGATGTGCCTGGATCAAGAACCGCCAGCATGACGTCGGTTCGGCCCTGATACCGCACGCCCGCCTCAACGGTGGCAAATCGCACACCATCAATGACCGGCAGCTTAGGAAACGCAGCAGGCGCCAGAGGCGAGACTTTGGTGATCGTGGCCATGGGGCTTACTCCTGAACCAATTCGACGTTGCGCAGGATCGAAGGTTCGAGCCCCTCGACCTCGGGGCGCTCGATCTCGCCTGCTTTGGTCAGCTCGGCCACTTTTGCGTCAACCGCGTCCTGCTGGATCTTGGTCGCCAACTCACCGCGCACTTCGTCCAGCGTGGGCGCTTCGGCCTTGCGCTTGTCGCTGAGCAAAACAACGTGCCAGCCGAACTGGGTCTTGACCGGGTCCGAAACATCTCCGGGGTTCAGATCAACAACGGCCGCTTCGAATTCGGGCACCATGGCGCCCATACCGAACCAACCCAGCGAACCGCCGTTGGGGCCGGACGGACCTGTCGATTTTTCCTTTGCCATCGCGGCAAAATCCGCGCCATTGTCCAGATCAGCCTTGATCGCTTTGGCCTCTTCCTCGGTCTCGACCAGGATGTGCGAGGCTTGGAATTCGTCGCCGCCTGTCCAATCCGAATACTTAGCGTCATAGGCCGCCTGCACCGCGTCGTCCGACATCGCACCGCTGGCGATGTCTTCCAATACATCGGCGGCCAACAGCGAGCGTTTCTCGTTTTCCAGCGCCAGCGCAACATGCTTGGGCACGTCCGCGCCGCGGGATTGCCCCAACAGGTTCTGCTGGATCAGTTGATCCAGGATCGCCTGATACAGCACCTCATCTGGCAGTTGCTGATACTGCTGCGGCAGCGCGGCCCGTGCCAGGATCATGTGACCCAATGTGATCTCTTCGCCATTGACGCTGGCAACAACCGTATCGGCCGTCGGTTTGGTCTCGGCTGCCAAGGGCAGGGCCATAACCGCGGCAAGCGCCAGCGATGGCAAAAAAGTGAGGCCTTTGGGCATTCAAATCATCCTATTCTCAGGCCGCGACGGGGCGCGGCGTTGACACTCTATGACCTGCCGCTTACATCGCTTGAAGCCTAGGACAGGACCGCCTTTCACCCCCCGTATCTATGGGTTGAGCGCAAGGCGGGCAAGCCTGTCGAAAAGCACGATGCTGATAGATCCGTTGGAGTGAACATGCTGGGATTCGGAACGCTTGCCAAAAAGGTCTTCGGAACGCCGAACGACCGCAAGATCAAGGCGACCCGCCCGCTGATCGCCAAGATCAACGCACTTGAAGAAGAGTTCGAAAAACTGTCGGACGAGGGTCTGATCGAAAAGACCGCCGAGTTGCGCAAACGCGCGCTGGACGGCGAAAAACTGGACGACCTGCTGCCCGAAGCCTTTGCCAACTGCCGCGAAGGTGCCAAGCGGGCCCTGGGCCTGCGTGCGTTCGACACACAGTTGATGGGCGGCGTGTTCCTGCATCAGGGCAACATCTCGGAAATGAAGACGGGTGAGGGCAAGACCCTTGTCGCAACCTTCCCGGCCTATCTGAACGCGCTGACCGGCAAGGGCGTTCATGTTGTGACCGTCAACGAATACCTGGCCAAACGTGACTCGGAATGGATGGGCAAAGTGTTCGGCGCGCTCGGCATGACCACTGGTGTGGTCTATTCCAACCAGCCCGACGCCGAAAAGATGGCGGCCTATTCCAGCGATGTCACCTATTCGACCAACAACGAATTGGGCTTTGACTATCTGCGCGACAACATGAAGTCCGAGCTGGATCAGGTGTTCCAGAAGTATCACAACTTCGCCATCGTGGATGAAGTCGACTCGATCCTGATCGACGAGGCGCGGACACCGCTGATCATCTCGGGCCCCGCTCAGGACCGCTCGGATCTGTATGTCGCCATTGATGCCGTGATCCCGTCGCTGACTGACGAGCATTTCGAGCTGGATGAAAAAACCCGCAATGTGACCTTTACCGACGAGGGCAACGAGTTCCTCGAAGAGCAGCTCAAGGCTCGCGGTCTGTTGGAAGCAGAGCAATCCCTCTATGACCCGGAAAGCACCACCGTTGTGCACCACGTCAATCAGGGTCTGCGCGCGCACAAGCTGTTTACCCGCGACAAGGACTATATCGTTCGCGATGGCGAGATCATTCTGATCGACGAATTCACCGGTCGCATGATGCCTGGCCGCCGCCTGTCGGATGGTCTGCATCAGGCGATCGAGGCCAAGGAAAATGCTCAGATCCAGCCGGAAAACGTGACGCTCGCCAGCGTAACCTTCCAGAACTACTTCCGCCTGTATGACAAACTGTCGGGCATGACCGGCACCGCCGCGACCGAAGCCGAAGAATTTGGCGAGATCTACAATCTGGGCGTCGTCGAGGTTCCGACCAACCGCCCGATCGCCCGCGCCGACGAAGATGATCAGGTCTATCGCACCGCGAAAGAGAAATACGAGGCGATGATCCGCGAGATCAAAAAATCATACGAAAAGGGTCAGCCGGTTCTGGCAGGCACCACCTCGATCGAGAAATCGGAAATGCTCAGCCAGATGCTGACCGCCGAAGGGATCAAGCACAACGTCCTGAACGCGCGCCAGCACGAGCAAGAGGCGCAAATCGTCGCTGATGCGGGCCGTCTGGCCGCCGTGACCATCGCCACCAACATGGCCGGTCGTGGCACTGACATTCAGCTGGGCGGCAACGTCGAGATGAACGTGCTCGAAGCCATCGCAGCCAACCCCGAGGCCGATCCGGCTGAGCTGCGCGCCCAAGAAGAGGCGCGCCACGCTGAAGAAAAGCAAAAGGTGCTCGATGCGGGCGGTTTGTTTGTTCTGGCATCCGAACGCCACGAAAGCCGCCGCATCGACAACCAGCTGCGCGGCCGTTCGGGCCGTCAGGGGGACCCAGGTCGCACCGTGTTCTTCCTGAGCCTTGAAGACGACCTGATGCGCATCTTTGGCTCGGAACGTCTGGACAAAGTCCTCACGACCCTGGGCATGAAAGAGGGCGAGGCGATCATCCACCCTTGGGTGAACAAATCGTTGGAACGCGCCCAAGCCAAGGTCGAAGGCCGCAACTTTGACATCCGTAAGAACGTTCTGAAGTTCGACGACGTGATGAACGATCAGCGTAAGGTGATCTTTAGCCAGCGCCGCGAGATCATGTCCGCCGATGATCTGAACGAGATCGTGTCTGACATGCGCGAGCAGGTGATCGACGACCTGATCGACCAGCACATGCCGCCCAAGACCTATGCCGACCAATGGGACACCGAAGGTCTGCACACCTCGGTCATGGAAAAGCTGGGCGTCGACGTGCCGGTTGTCGAATGGGCCGCCGAAGAAGGCGTCGATGACGAAGAAATTCGCGAGCGTCTGGTCAAAGCCACGGACGAGCAGATGGCCAAGAAGGCCGTCGATTTCGGCCCCGAAAACATGCGCAACATCGAAAAGCAGGTTCTGCTGCAGACCATCGACAGCAAATGGCGCGAGCACCTGCTGACGCTGGAGCATCTGCGCTCGGTCGTGGGGTTCCGGGGTTATGCGCAACGGGATCCGCTGAACGAATACAAGAACGAAAGCTTCCAGCTGTTCGAAGGCATGCTTGACGGGCTGCGCGAAACCGTGACCCAACAGTTGGCCATGGTGCGTCCGCTGACCGAAGAAGAGCAGCGCCAGATGCTGGCCCAAATGCAGGCACAACAGGCGCAGATGCAACAAACCGCCGCGGATGCCACCAATCAAGCCGAAGCCATTGCCGAGGCCGAAGCTTCGGGCGATGCCCTGCCCGGCTTTGACGAGAACGACCCCAGCACCTGGGGTAACCCGTCACGCAACGACAAATGCCCCTGCGGATCGGGCAAGAAATTCAAACACTGTCACGGTCGGCTGGCGTAAGTCCTGCCTTATCTCTGACAAAATGAATCCCAAAGGCGGCCACACCATGGCCGTCTTTTTTAACGACACTGCCTCTGAGCCAATGTGTGATGAGGTGTGGAATGTTGCCTGCTCGACGTAGAATCCTGATGGCCGCCGGTACGGCGACCTGCGCGCTTGCAACCGGGTACCTGATGCAACAGGACAGCCCCTACCGGAACCCCAACATCGCGACCAAACCGGCCATCGTCTCGGCAGTGCCTGCGGTGCCGGAACAGGTCATCGCCGCCAACACGGTGAGTGAAGACATCGTGCTGGACAGCGTCCAGGACATTACGCTGACCTCGGCCCTGCCTGACATGCCAGCGCCACGCCGCCTGCCCGACGCCCCTTTTGAAAGCGCAAACCCCGAGCGTAATCTGCTGGATGGTGCTGTTCTGCCCGCGACACCGCAAGACCCCGAGGTGCCCCAACTGGGATGCGCGGTCACAGCCACAACAACATCTGCTCCAATGGCAAGCGTTGCCCTTTCGGTTGATGCGCCGTGCTATGGCAACCAGCGTGTCAGCGTGCATCACAGCGGTCTGATTTTCACTGAAATCACCGACGAAGACGGACAGTTGAATGTCACCATTCCCGCCCTGTCCGAAAACGCAGTCTTTGTTGTGGCCTTTGGCAACGGCAAGGGCGCTGTGGCCATGACGCAAGTTCCTGATCTTGATCAGATCGACCGCGTTGCCGTGCAATGGGCTGACCGCGCTGGCCTGCAGATCCACGCGCGGGAATTCGGTGCAGGTTACGGCGAAAACGGTCACGTCTGGTCGGACGCCACCCAAGCGGGCCAGGGCACGTTCACCCATCTGGGCCGCAACGACACGTTTGAACCGCAATTGGCCGAGGTCTACAGCTTTCCCCGCGGCACCGCGACCCAAGCAGGCACCGTGACGCTGAGCATCGAGACCGAAGTGACCACTGCCAATTGTGGACGCGAAATTTCGGCACAATCTCTGGAACGACGCAACGGCACCCCGTTGCGCACACGCGACCTGACCTTGTCAATCCCCGGATGTGACGCCGCAGGTGATTTTCTGGTGTTGAATAATCTGGTCGAAGACCTGAAAATCGCGGCCAAATGATCCGCAGGTAATTTCAGGTTTCTCATGGCTTGGTCTCGTGCGGCGGTTTTCGCCGCACTTATTCTTTTTGTCGCTCCGTTCGCCGGCTTTGCGCAGGACATCACGTTGACGTCGCGCGACGGCAAGGTCGAAATCAACGGAACCCTGCTGGGTTACGATGGCGAGTTTTATCGCGTTGACACGCAGTTTGGCGAGTTGACGGTCGATGGCTCGGGCGTCACGTGCGATGGCCCGGCCTGCCCTAGCCTGGTGGATTTTGTCGCCAAGATCACGCTGTCCGGGTCCTCGACCATGGCCGAGGTGCTGTTGCCCGCCCTGATCGAAGGGTTCGCCCTGCGAAATGGCTATCAGGCGCAACGCAAGAACCAAGGGCCCGGTCAATTCCTCTACAGCCTCAGCCAGGGCCCCGGAACCGCACCGATTGCCGAGTTCACCTTTCGCGTCACCACAACCGACGAGGGCTTTGCTGATCTGCTGGCCAATGAGGCCGACATTGTCATGGCCTTGCGAGAAATCCGACCCGAAGAACGCCAATTGGCACGCGAGGCTGGCATGGGCGACATGACCGGCACCAATCGCTCGCGCGTGCTGGCGCTGGACGCGATGGTGCCCATTGTGGCGCCGGGCAACCCGGTGCACCGTATCTCATTGCCGGAGCTGGCTGACGTTTACGCGGGCAAGATCACCAACTGGCAGGATCTCGGCGGACCCGACGCGCCGATCTCGGTGCATCTGCCATCCGCCGGATCCGGCCTTGCCCAAGCCGCCGAAGATCGCCTGTTACGTCCACTGGAAACTCCGCTGGTGGCAAATGTCATACGGCACAAACGAAGCAGCGATCTGGCCCGTGCCATCACAACCGACCCCTTTGGCATCGGCATTGCCAGCTTTGCCGAAACCGGCACAGCGCGCGCGCTGACGCTGACCGGCACCTGTGGCTTTTCCCTGTCTGCCAGCCGCCGCACGATCAAGACCGAGGATTATCCGCTCAATTCGCCGATGTTCCTCTACCTGCCCGCCCGGCGCCTGCCCGACGTGGCGCGGCAGTTCCTGTCCTACACCCGCAGCCCAGCAGCTCAGATCGTGATCCGGCGTGCGGGTTTTGTAGATCAGACACCCGAGCTGATTTCGGTGAACGCTCAAGGTGATCGAATGGCCAACGCCATCGCCGCCGCCGGGGAAGAAGTCCCGCTGGACGAGATACAGCGCATGATCACGCGCCTTTCCCCCATGACCCGGCTGTCCACCTCGTTCCGCTTCGAAACTGGTTCAACCCGGCCTGACGCCCAATCCCGCGCCAATATCATCCAACTAGCCCGCGCGCTTGAAGCTGGGCAATACGACGCTCGCCAACTCGCGTTTGTGGGTTTCAGCGATGGCGAGGGGCCCGCTGCAGGCAACCAAAAGATCGCCCAGAAACGCGCGGAAGCGGTCCGTGATGCCGTCCTGCGCGCCGCTGAAACCGCCAACGCTGACCGGATCGACATTAGCGTCGACGCCTTTGGCGAGGCTATGCCCATGGCTTGCGACGACAGCGACTGGGGCCGCCAAACAAACCGCCGGGTTGAGGTTTGGGTGCGCTAAGCCCCTTCACCTTTCAGAAATACTCCGGGGGAGGAGCGCAGCGACGGGGGCAGCGCCCCCTTACAAATAGCCCTCGGCCCGAAAGCTCAACTCGGTCGATTTCCCGATGATCAGGTGATCATGCAACGTCAGACCAAGTGCAACGCAAGCGCTTTGGATCTGGTTGGTCATATCGACGTCCGACTGTGATGGTGTGGGGTCACCCGATGGATGATTGTGCACCAAGATGAGCGCCGAGGCATTCAGCTCCAGCGCCCGTTTCGCCACCTCGCGCGGGTAGACCGGAACATGATCCACGGTGCCGCGCGCCTGTTCCTCGTCTGCGATCAGCACGTTCTTGCGGTCCAGGTAGAACACCCGGAATTGCTCGATCTCACGATGCGCCATAGTGGTATGGCAATAATCCAGCAGCGCATCCCAGCCCGAAATCACCTGCCGCTGCATCACCCGCGCCCGCGCCATCCGATGGGCCGAGGCCTCAAGGATCTTGAGGTCCGTGATCACCGCGTCGCCCACGCCCTTGACCTCTTGTAGCCGCTCAACCGGGGCTGTCAGCACCCGGTTGAAATCACCAAAGGTATCCAGCAGCAACCGCGCCAGAGGCTTCACATCCTGACGCGGGATCGAGCGGAACAGCACCAGCTCCAATAGCTCATAATCCGGCATGGCCGCCGCCCCGCCCTCCATGAACCGCTCACGCAGGCGTTTGCGGTGATCCTTGATGTAAGACGGCAACCGACCCGTCGGCAGCGGGGCCTCGGGCGCCTCATCGAGGTCAAACAGCATCGGGGCTTCGGCAAAGGCATTTTGGGTCATATTCTCAGCCTCCGCCCGAATCGGTTTCTGAAAGGTTAACCGCCCTCGCCAGCCATGCGTGTTGTGGCCTTGCGCACGGCAATGTGCAGCAGGACAGAAAACACGCCAAGCGTCAGCATCGCGGCAAACATCAGATCGGTTTTAGCTCGACCGTTGGCCAGAAGCATCAGATAGCCCAGCCCCTTGGACGCGCCCACCCATTCGCCAATCACAGCCCCGATCGGCGCATAAACCGCCGCCAGTCGCAGACCCGACGCCAGATTCGGCAAGGCCGCCGGAATGCGGATGTGCCAAAGCACCGCGCGCGGACTCGCCTGCATCGTACGCGCCAGATCCAGGTAACCGGGCGGCGTACGCATTAATCCATCAAAAAACGACGACGTCACCGGAAAATAGATGATCAAGACAGCCATCGCCACCTTGGACCACAGCCCATACCCCAGCCACAGCGTCAGGATCGGCGCCAGCGCAAAGACCGGCAAAGCTTGTGTAAACACCAGCATTGGCTGCACCAGAACCCGCGCCACGCGCGAGGTCGCCAGCTGAATCGCGGTTACAATCCCCAACGTCGCCCCGGCGGCCAAACCGATTACAACTTCGATCCCAGTGATCAACGTGTGTTCGGCAATGATTGCTCGGTTCTTCCACCAGGTTTCCGCCACCAAAAGCGGTCCGGGCAGGATGAATTTGGGCAGGTCCGTCAGGGTGACAATCAGTTGCCAGACAGCCACCGCAAAGGCAGCAGCCGCCAAGGCGGGAAGGTAACGCGTCATGCGGCTTCTCCCCTCAATAGGCGCAGCAAGGCCGCTTGGGCCGCCAAAGTCTCCAGATCGTCCACCTTACGCGGAACACCAGCCTGCGGCGGCGGGCAATGGGTCAGCCCCGATTGCTCCATGACGACGATGGAATGCCCAAGCCGAGCGGCCTCTCCCGGATCATGGGTCACCAGCAAGACCGTGCGCCCCGCAAGCAATTCCACCGCCAGATCTTGCATGTCCGCTCGCGTCTGCGCGTCCAGTGCCGAAAACGGTTCATCCAGCAAGATGACAGGCTTGTCCTCCATCAACGTGCGTGCAAGCGCCACGCGCTGCCGTTGCCCGCCCGAGAGTTCCGTTGGTTTCTTGTCGGCGTGTTCGGTCAATCGCACGCGACCAAGCAACCGTTGCAACCGCGCCTGATCGGGCTTTTCGCCCCGCAATCGCGCCCCCAACGTGATGTTCTGCGTCACGGTTGCCCAAGGCAGCAACAGATCGTCCTGCGCCATGTAGGCCACGCGCGGCACGACCTCACCGCTATCCGATGCGGTGATGGAGCCGTCAAACACCGCCCCTGTCTGCAGCCCGGCGATCAACCGGAGCACAGTGGATTTGCCAACGCCCGAGCCGCCCAACAGGCAGGTCCATTTCCCCGCTACCAATGACAGCGACAGCGGCGCAAAAAGCTGCGCCGTGCCGATGTTGGCCTGCCCCTGAAAGGTGACCTCGGGCGCGTTCATTATGGGGTCATCCCCATCTGCCAGAATCCGACCTCAAGCTGGGTCGCCATGTTGAAGGTCTGACACAGGCCATCCCAACGCGGCAGTTGGTCATAACTGTCACCCAAACGGCGCGCCAACGCACCATCCAGCAGCTCACCCACAGCGCGGACCGACCCCTGATACTCATCACCCGCATAGGTGTTGATCCAATCACGATAGGTCTCGCTGGTGGCCTCGTCCGACAGACGCACACCGATCTCGCCATAGCCCATGACGCAAGGGGCAAGTGCTGCCAGCAGGCTGAGCAGATCGCCGGAATAGCCCGCTTCGAGCACGAAGCGGGTATAGGCCAGGTTTTCGGGCCGCTCGGGCGTAGCGAACAGTTCGTCCTGAGAAATCCCCGCTTCGGCACATATGCCGATGTGCAGCTTCATTTCTTCGCTGATCAGACCGTTCACCGTGGCCGAGGCCAGCAGCATTTCCTCGTGCGTTTCCGATTTCACCACCGCCAGCGCCCAGGCACGACTGAAATGAACCAGGAACACATAGTCCTGCCGCAGGTAATGCAGAAACGCTTCCCGCGGGAGGGTGCCGTCTTTCATCCCCTCCACGAAAGCGTGGCGGGTATAGTCCCGCCACACATCGCCCGCAGCCGCGCGCATCAGGCCGAAGGCGCGGCCATAATCGGGTGCGCCGCTCATTTCGCGGTCACGTCCACGGCAATCGCGTCAACCGGGTTGATGCTGTCGATCATGCCGCTGTCTTTCAGGAACGCTTCGAACCGGGCATAGCGGCCGTGATCGAAACCGGCGGGACGCAGGGCAAAACGCGGCAGGGTGTCGACCCAGGCGCGGGCGTTCAGCTCATCCTGCAGCTCGGTCGAGGTACTCGAGAAGATTTTCCAGCTGTCTTCGGGGTTGTTGACGATGTATTGGGTCGCCAGCTCGGTCGCGCGCAGGAAGCGGGCCACTTTGTCGGCATCCATCGTCTCGGGGTTCGCCACATAGATCAGTTCGTCATAGGACGGCACGCCCTCTTCCTCGATGTAGAAGCAGGTGCCCGGCTCGCCTTCGATGTCCATCTGGTTCAGCTCAAAGTTCCGGTAGGCACCGATCACGGCATCCACCTGACCCGACATCAACGACGGCGAGAGCGAGAAGTTGACGTTGATCATCTCAACATCGCTTAAGCTGACGTCATACTTGCCCAGAACCGCACCCAGAACCGCCTCTTCGACACCAGCGACCGAGAAACCGATTTTCTTGTCTTTCAGGTCGGCGGGCGATTTGATCGGGCCGTTTTCCAGAACCAGCAGGCAGTTCAGCGGGGTCGCAACCAGGGTGCCAACACGCTTGAGCGGTAGGCCCTCGTGGATTTGCAGGTGCAGCTGCGGCTGGTAGGACACGGCCAGATCGGCCTGACCAGCCGCAACCAGACGCGGCGGGGCCGACGGGTCGGCGGGTGGAACGATCTCAACCTCAAGGCCCTGATCGGCGAAATAGCCCTTTTCCTGCGCCACGATGATCGGCCCGTGGTCGGGGTTGATGAACCAATCCAGCAGGACGGTCATCTTGTCGGCGGCCATCGCCGGGGTTGCGGCCAGCATGGCCAAGGCGGTCAGCATTTTTTTCATGTTCGCGTTTCCTTGTGCTTCATGAGGTTGCGGCCGCGACAAGAACAATCTCGCCCGGCCAAATCTGTTGAATGCGCTCTGCCGTGCGCCAGGCCCTAAGGCCCGTGGCACAACACAGCGCAATGCGGGTTTCGGGGGTGGGCAGATGGTTCTGCACCTCCTCCGGCAGGATGCGGTTGGCAGAAGCATGGATAGGCTCTGGGGCCTCCTCAGCTCCGCGAAGTTCGACGATCATGTCCTGATCGGTCAGTTCAGATGGGGCCGCAAAACGCAAAGCCGTTTCCGGCTCAGGGGCACCCTCAAAGCGGAACGCGGTACTGCGATAGGTCTGCGCGTCGAATTGCACCATCTGGCCCAAGGGCGACGGGGCCATGCCCAGCAGAACTGCCAGTGCCATTTGTGCCTGTAGAGCGCCGATCATGCCCACGACCGGGCCCAAAACACCTGCTGTGGCGCAGCTTGCGCCGCTGTCGGGAGCCTCCGGGAAAATGGCGCGCAAGGAAGGCGCGCCGCCGCAGAACCCACCGACATAGCCACCCAGCCCAAGCACCGAGGCGCTGATCAACGGCTTGCCTTGCTTGAGACATTCGTCACTGAGCGTATAACTGGCCGCGTAGCTGTCGGCACAGTCCAGAACCAAATCGGCCTTAGCAACCAATTCAGCTACATTTGCCGGTGTTAGAGCCTGTTTTCTTACCTCAACAGTGATCTCCGAGTTGATCGCACGGCAGCGCCCTGCCGCCACTTCGGCCTTGGACGCATCACAATCCGCTTCGGTAAACAGCGTCTGCCGGTGCAAATTAGACAGGGCAACAACGTCCGCGTCCAGCAACAGCAGATGTCCCACACCAGCCCCCGCCAGCAAAGGCAAAGCAGGAGCCGCCAACCCGCCGCAGCCCACCACCAGAACACGGGCGCGAGAAAGGCGATCCTGCCCCTGCGTCCCGACTTGCGGCAAGATCATCTGGCGGGCGTAACGGTTCATCTGGTCGCCTCAAGCCACTGACGCACGCGACCTTCGGGGTCGTCGTTCAGAGTGATGTCGGTCACAGCCGATACGATGTCTGCACCGGCCTCCAAAACGCCCGGTGCGCGCTCGACACTCATCCCGCCGATACCAACCAGGGGGATGTCGCGCACGCGCTCTTTCCATTCGGTCACGCGCGGCAGGCCCTGTTGGTGCCATTTCATCTTTTTCAGGATGGTCGGATAGACCGGACCAAGCGCAACATACTCCGGATCCATCGCCAGAACCCGCTCCAATTCGTCATCGTCATGGGTCGAAACACCCAGCTTTAGACCCGCTTTTCGGATCGCAGACAGGTCCGCGTCATCCAGATCTTCTTGCCCCAGATGCAGCCATTCAACGCCCAGATCAATCGCAGCCTGCCAATAGTCGTTGATCACAAGTGTGCAGCCATGATCGGCGCACAAATCACGACCCTTGGCGATCTGCGCACGGATCACATCGTCCGGCTGATCCTTGATCCGCAGCTGCACCAGCTTGATACCCAGAGGCAGCATCCGCTCCAGCCAGTCGGTGTGGTCAAAGATGGGATAAAAACGATCCAGGCTCATGACAGAAATGCCTTTCCAATGACAGGAGTCGAAGGCTCGGCCATATCGCGCGCCTCGATCGGGTCGGCCTGATGCGCCAAACGCCCGGCCTGGACCGCCAGCGCCATGGCCTTGGCCATCAACTGCGGCTCGCCTGCGCGCGCGACGGCTGTGTTCAGCAGCACGGCGTCATAGCCCAACTCCATCGCGTGTGACGCATGGGACGGCAGACCAATGCCCGCGTCCACCACCAGCGGCACATCGGGGAATTCGGCCCGCATCGCGCGCAGGGCGTATTCGTTGTTCAGCCCCCGGCCCGAACCAATCGGCGCGCCCCAGGGCATCAGCACCTCACACCCGGCTTCTAGCAACCGTTCGCCTACGATCAAATCGTCGGTGGTATAGGGGAACACCTGAAACCCGTCTTCGGTCAGGATGCGCGCGGCCTCGACCAGTTGGAACACATCCGGCTGCAGACTATCGGTATGCCCGATCAGCTCCAGCTTGATCCATTTGGTGTCGAACACCTCGCGCGCCATATGGGCGGTGGTGACGGCCTCTTTCACCGTGTGGCAACCAGCTGTGTTGGGCAGGATCAGCACGCCCAGGTCCTGGATCATTTTCCAAAACGTCTGTCCTGCGCCGCCTTCACGTCGCAGCGACACCGTCGCCACACCCGCACCACTGTCACGGAACGCTTGCTCCAGGATCGCGGGGCTGGGATATTGCGCTGTGCCCAACATCAGCGGGTTGGGCAGCTCAGTGCCATACAGCGTCCGCATCACCTCAGCCCCCCTGCATCGGGGCGAGCACTTCGACCCGGTCGCCATCATTCAGCCGGTGACCGGCGCGCAGGGACGAGGGTACAAAATCCTCATTCACTGCCGTGGCAACCCTGCCCGAATAACCGCACTCATCAAGCAAAGCGGCCAAGGTCTCGGCGGCCACCTCGCGGGGTTCGCCATTAAGCACGATCTTCATCGACCATCTCCGAATGTTTGTTGTCCAGCACCAGGTCCGCGACACCACGCGCAACCGCAGGCGCCAGCAGATACCCGTGCCGATAAAGGCCATTGGCATAAACCCGCCCGCCGATCCGGCGAATACGCGGCAGGTTGTCAGGAAACGCAGGTCGCAGATCGACACCGATTTCCAGAACCTCGGCCTCGCCAAAGGCCGGGTTGAGTGCATAGGCGGAGCTGAGCAATTCCAACATCGAGCGCGCGGTGATGCGACCCGAATCCTCACTTTCGATCATCGTGGCGCCCAGCATGTAAACGCCATCGCCACGCGGCACGATGTAAAGCGGCAGGCGGGGGTGCAACAGTCGAACAGGCCGGGTTAGAGCCACATCAGGGGCGCGGATCACCAACATTTCGCCCTTGACGCCGCGCAGATCAGTCAGCGTATCGCGTGCGGACAGACCCCTGCAATCAATGACGTTTTCCAAGCCTTCCGGAGCAACGGTTTGATGAAAGGTCACACCCTTATCGACCAGCGCTGCATGCAGATCGGCCAATGCCTTTCGGGGATCGAGATGCGCCTCCTTGTCAAAGTACAACCCTTTGCCGAACGCCCCCAAATCAGGCTCTAACTCGGCGATTTCGCCGCGCCCAACATCAATAAACCCCTCGGTCCGTCGTGAAAACCGGCGTAGATCAGGCAGGTCGCGCGCGTTGGCAACCACCAATGTTCCCACATAAGTCACATCCGTCTTGTCGGCCCACCATCCGATAGCCTCTTGCCCCAGACGCAGCACGGGCTCTTCGGCGTTCTCATATTCACACCAGGGCGCCAACATGCCCCCGGCCCACCATGAACAGCCATGCGGCCCTGGGGGGCCAGCGGGGTCATAGACATTCACCGTGGCGCCACGCGCAACCAGTTCGGTCGCGACCGACAGACCGGCAACGCCCGCCCCTATGACGGAAAAATCGCTCATGCCCAGACCTTGTGGAAGTGATGCACAGGCCCATGGCCGTGGCCGACGCCCAGAGTGTCGGCCTGAGCAATCGCGCCCTGCAGATATGCGTGTGCTTGCGCGACCGCCTCGGGCAGGTCCAATCCCTTGGCGAGACCAGCCGCAATTGACGAAGACAAAGTGCAGCCAGTTCCATGAGTGTTCTTGGTATCCCGACGCGGCGCAGCGTAATCGCCCGCAACGCGTTCATCAGCCAGCAGCAGATCATGGCAGACGTCGCCTTCGGCATGACCGCCCTTCATCAGCACCGCATTGGCCCCCAGTGAACACAGAGCCATCCCCTGCTCTACCATCTCTTCGGGGGTTTCGGCGACCATCCGGTCCAGCAAACACGCGGCCTCGGGGAGGTTCGGCGTTAGAACGGTGGCGCGCGGCAAGAGCACATCGCGCAGGGTTTGCACCGCCTCGCGCGCCAGCAAGGCGTCACCAGATTTGGCGATCATCACCGGGTCGAGCACCACAGGACCGTCGAAACCTGTGATTCCATCAGCAACTGTTTGAATGATCTCGGGCGTGGCCAGCATACCGATCTTGATCGCACCCACGTTCAGATCGGACAGAACCGCATCGATTTGCGCCGCAATCACATCCAGCGGAATGCCATGCACCGCCGTCACCGCTTGTGTATTCTGCGCCGTCACGGCGGTGATCACACTTGCACCGTAAACACCCAGCGCTGACATCGCCTTGAGGTCCGCCTGAATGCCCGCGCCGCCGCCGCTGTCGGATCCGGCGATTGTAAGCGCAATTGATGCCATCGGTTGCTCCATCATCTAGGTGGGCAATCGGAGCATGGAAGGTGAGCCTGTGACTAAGACCGTTTCCTACGCCGGAATTGCCCGGATCAGGTTCGATGGGTTGGTGGTAGACACCTCTCAGCCAATGCAGGCACCCCAACGGTTGGCGCGAACATCTCAGGGGTTGGGCAGTTTATCAATAGCCAAAAGCCTTGTTTTGTGGGTCCAGTCTGGACTTATTGACCTTTCCAGATACAAAAAAGGCCGCCCATTTGACGGGGCGGCCCTTGTTTTGGAGTGTGCTGGTGTCAGCCCTTCATGCCATCCCAAAAGGATTTGACCGACGAGAAGAAGGTCTTGCCTTCGGGGTTGTTGTCCTCGCTCAAGTCCTCAAACTCTCGCAGCAGTTCTTTTTGGCGGCTGGTCAGGTTGACCGGCGTCTCTACGGCAAGTTCGATGAACATATCGCCGACGCCACCGCCGCGCAGGGCAGGCATCCCCTTGCCACGCAGACGCATCTGACGACCAGATTGGCTGCCAGCAGGGATCTGCACCCGGCCACGACCGCCATCAATGGTCGGCACTTCGATCGAACCACCCAAAGCAGCATTCGCCATCGAAACCGGCACACGACAATAGAGGTTCACGCCATCGCGTTCGAACAGTTCGTGCTGGGCCACCTCAACAAAGATGTATAGATCGCCCGGAGGACCACCGCGCATCCCGGCCTCGCCCTCGCCAGCCAGGCGAATGCGGGTGCCAGTTTCGACACCGGCAGGGATATTCACAGACAACGCGCGATCTTTTTCGACGCGGCCTGCGCCCTGGCAAGACTTACAGGGGTTCTTGATGATCTGACCCAGGCCCGAACAGGTCGGGCAGGTCCGCTCTACTGTAAAGAAGCCCTGCTGTGCACGCACCTTGCCCATGCCCGAACAGGTCGGGCAGGTGGTGGGTTCGACACCACCTTCGGCGCCGCTGCCGTCGCAGGACGAACAGCTAACCGCAGTCGGCACGTTGATTGTCTTTTGCATGCCGGCAAAGGCATCATCCAGAGACACTCGCAGGTTATAACGCAAATCCGAACCGCGCGCGGCACGACGTCCACCGCCACCGCGTTGGCCACCCATGAAATCGCCAAAGAGATCGTCAAACACGTCCGAGAACGCTGACGAGAAATCGCCAGAGCCGAAGCCAGCACCGGGACGACCACCGCCGCCGCCCATGCCATTTTCAAACGCAGCGTGACCAAAGCGGTCATAGGCTGCCTTTTTCTCGGCGTCCTTCAGGACCTCATAGGCTTCGTTGGCCTCTTTGAACTGAGATTCTGCGTCTGGATTGTCCTTGTTGCGGTCAGGATGCAATTCCTTGGCCTTCTTGCGAAAGCCCTTCTTGATCTCGTCCGCCGAAGCGCCCTTGGCCACGCCGAGCACGTCATAATAGTCACGTTTTGACATCCGTTATTCCTTCTGCCTCAACGAAAGAGGGCCGGTCCGTCGACCGGACCGGCCCCTTTAAGCCCGGTTAAGCGTTACTTGCGCTTGTCGTCGTCCAGATCTTCGAACTCGGCGTCAACGATGTCATCGACGACGGGGCCAGCGTCAGCCGCTGCCGGCTCTTCGTCTGCTTCGTCCTGGCTCGCCTTGTAGATCGCTTCGCCCAGCTTCATGGCCGCTTCGGTCACGTTCTGGATGCCCGATTTGATCTTCTCGGCGTTGTCGGTTTCGATCTCGTCCTTCAGAGCAGCGATTGCCAGCTCGATGGCTTCGATGGTGGTCGGGTCAACCTTGTCCGCGTGCTCTTCCATCGATTTCTCGGTCGAGTGGATGAGGCTCTCGGCCTGGTTTTTCGCCTCGATCAGCTCGCGGCGTTCCTTGTCGGCTTCCGCGTTTTCTTCGGCGTCCTTGACCATCTTTTCGATGTCGTCATCCGACAGACCACCCGATGCTTGGATCGTGATCTTCTGCTCTTTGCCGGTGCCTTTGTCCGAGGCGCCAACCGACACGATGCCGTTGGCGTCGATGTCAAAGGTCACTTCGATCTGCGGCATGCCGCGCGGTGCGGGCGGGATGTCTTCGAGGTTGAACTGGCCGAGAATCTTGTTGTCGGCCGCCATTTCACGCTCACCCTGGAAAACGCGGATGGTCACGGCGTTCTGGTTGTCTTCGGCGGTCGAAAAGATCTGGCTCTTCTTCGTCGGGATGGTGGTGTTGCGATCAATCAGGCGGGTGAACACACCGCCCAGGGTTTCAATACCCAGGGACAGCGGGGTCACGTCCAGCAGAACCACGTCTTTGACGTCGCCCTGCAGAACACCGGCCTGAATGGCGGCGCCCATAGCAACAACTTCATCCGGGTTCACACCCTTGTGGGGCTCTTTGCCAAAGAACTTGGTAACCTCTTCGATCACCTTCGGCATCCGGGTCATACCACCGACCAGAACAACCTCGTCCACGTCCGCCGCAGACAGGCCCGCGTCTTTCAGAGCGGCCTGGCACGGCTTGATCGACGCCTTGATCAGGTCACCCACCAGGCTTTCCAGCTTAGCGCGGGTCAGTTTGATGACCATGTGCAGCGGCGTGCCCGAGGACGGATCCATCGAGATGAACGGCTGGTTGATTTCGGTCTGGCTGGCCGAGGACAGTTCGATCTTGGCTTTTTCAGCAGCTTCTTTCAGACGCTGCAGGGCCATCTTGTCCTTGGTCAGGTCGACATTGTGCTCTTTTTTGAATTCGCCCGCCAGGTAGTTGACGATGCGCATGTCAAAGTCTTCACCACCCAGGAAGGTGTCACCGTTGGTCGATTTCACTTCGAACAGGCCATCGTCGATTTCCAGGATGGTCACGTCGAAGGTACCGCCACCAAGGTCATAGACCGCGATGGTTTGGGTTTCTTCCTTGTCCAGACCATAAGCCAGAGCAGCCGCGGTCGGTTCGTTGATGATACGCAGCACCTCAAGACCGGCAATCTTACCTGCGTCCTTAGTGGCCTGACGCTGAGCGTCGTTGAAATACGCCGGAACGGTGATGACGGCCTGCGTGACTTCTTCGCCCAGATAGCTCTCGGCGGTTTCTTTCATCTTGCCCAGGGTGAAGGCCGAGATTTGCGACGGCGAATACTTTTCGCCTTTTGCTTCAACCCATGCGTCACCGTTACCACCGTTCACAACGTTGAACGGCAGGTTTTTCTTGTCCTTTGCCAGATGCTCGTCGTCGAACCGACGGCCGATCAGGCGCTTGACACCAAAGACGGTGTTGTCAGGGTTGGTGACCGCCTGGCGTTTTGCCGGCTGACCGACCAGACGCTCTTCATCGGTGAAGGCGACGATCGAGGGCGTGGTCCGCGCCCCTTCTGCGTTTTCGATAACCCGGGGTTGCGAACCATCCATGATGGCGACGCAGCTGTTTGTTGTACCCAGGTCGATCCCAATAACTTTGCTCATGTTCGATCCCTTTTCTCTTCAAGGCGATTACCCGAGGCCTGAACCCGTTGTGGCATCCCGACCTCGATCCGTTTGCACGAATGGCCCTACACCATCGCGCGTCCCGGCGTATATAAGGTCGCGTGAACGGGCCTGCAAGCACTGTGAATTGCAGGTTTTCTGGAATCTTGGGCCTTTTTTGACAAGGTTTCGCTAACGAATGGGGAACAGCGGGTGGCGCGGCTTTTGATACAGGGGTTCGAGGTTTGGAAATCCCATCTGGATTCCAAGGCCCAAACCGATCTGATCCAGGATTTGCGCCCCATCCTGAAGGGCGCCCCACTGTTCAGCCCGACCACGGCGTCGGGCAAGAAAATGTCGGTGCGGATGACGTCGGCCGGGTCCTGTGGCTGGATCTCCGACACATCTGGCTATCGCTATGAACCCAATCATCCAGGCGGACGGGCATGGCCCGCGATTCCGGATTCGATCTTGTCGATCTGGCGCGATACCACAGGGCTTGATCGCCTGCCGGACAGCTGTTTGATCAACTACTATGGCGAAGACACAAAGATGGGCCTGCATCAAGACAAGGACGAGGCGGATTTTTCCTGGCCTGTCGTCTCAGTCTCTTTGGGTGATGATGCGCTGTTCCGCATGGGCAACCCGACACGCGGCGGCAAAACCGAATCCCTTTGGCTCAGCTCTGGCGACGTGGTGGTGATGGGTGGCGAAGCGCGACTCAGCTATCATGGCATCGACCGCATTCGGTTCAAATCATCGCGCCTGCTGCCCAAAGGTGGGCGTATCAACCTGACGCTGCGGGTCGTGACTTAATGCGCGACAAGGCTGCAACAGCCGGAATACAGCGCGCCATCTTGGTGCAGATAATCGACATCCAACCCATAAGCCCGGTCGGACATTCCATCCGAACACTGCTGTACCCGCACCATTGCCACGCCAGACAAGCCAACCGTCAAAGAAAACCGATCAATGCGACCACGGGCCTGCTGCATCACATCTGCCGTCATGCTCATCGCTTGCAACCCCAAACCGTCGAACCGGGCCTGCGCGCCTTGCTCGACCTCAAGCGTCCAGAATGGTTCGGTTCCGGAACACGACAGCTTGCGGGCGATGGGAACATCCGGGTTTTCGGCCTGTGGCGCAAGAAAGCGAAAGGACACCCATCCTGACGCCTCGCCCGAGTTTACAAGCCCCCACTTGCCATCAGGGGAGCGGTCGACCACTTCGACGTTTGTGGCGTTATGAGCCAGCTCTGAAATCTTTTCGGACGACGCGCTGGCAGATGCGCGCACATTCAATACGTCATCAGCAGCAACGCCGGTCACATCGTGAAGTTGTGGCAAGGTGAACGCCCAGATCGTTCCAGGCCAGATGGCCAAAAGAAGGACCCAAACACGTATCATCGCCGCGCATACCAACTGCTCGACACCTGACGGCGCGTGTAAAACTCAAGCATCAACCCAACCATGATCAGCGCGATTCCCACCCAAAACGCATATTCCCAACTGGAATTGCGGGGGTAGTAGTTTCGGAACACAAAACCACGACATTGGTCGATGCAGTGAAACAGCGGATTCCAATCAAACATTGCCAGCATGAACGGCGGCAGCGAATTGGCCACAAACATCTTGCCCGAAGCGATCATGTTTGCCCGCTGATAAACAGTGCTCATGATACCCACAAGCGTCGGGAGCCATGGTTTCATCGCAAAGAACACCAGCCCGACCGAACAGCCAGTGAACCACGACAACATCAACATGGCAAAGGCGCCGCCCGGGTTATCAATAAAGACCGGGGTGACCGCGACATGATACCCGAACAGAATGATGAACAAGGTCAGCAACTGGGAATAAAGCGATCCGATGGCTGCGGCCAAAAGCGCGATGATCGTGTTCATCGGCGCGTGTTTCATCATGGCACTGTTTGGCCCCTCAGCCCCCATCACGGCACCGACCGCCTTGATGTGCACCATGAACAGGAAAACCCCGGACATGATGTACAACAGAAAATCGCCCCGGATTGCACCACCGCGCAAACCCAGCACGGTGAACATCAGGTAGAAGACCATGACAAACACGACGACTTGCATCATGTTTTTGCCCAGTGCGATGAACGCATTGTTGTGTCCCGCCCGAACGGACCGAACCACCGCGTGAAAAATGATCTCTGCCATGGTGAACGCACCACTTAGCAGGGATTTATGCTGTCGATATCCAAACACTTAAACGGTTTCCCATGACACTGCTCAACAAATTGGCACGGAATTCTTGCTGTTCCGTTGCCTGCAAAGCATAAGAACAGCAGGCCCAATAAGCAACAAAACACAAAATCGGAGCATTTTTGTGACCTACGACGACCTTATTCCCGTGATCCGCAGGCTGGCGCTCGAGGCGGGCGACAAGATCATGGAGATCTATAACTCGGATGATTTCGACGTGAAGGTCAAATCCGATGACAGCCCAGTGACCGAAGCGGATGAAGCGGCAGATGCCCTGATCTCGGCTGGGCTGCGCGCAGCATTTCCCGATGTGTTGCTGGTGACCGAAGAGCAGGCCGCATCCCATTCGACCAAGGGCGACACCTTTCTGATCGTCGATCCGCTGGACGGCACCAAAGAGTTTATTCACCGCCGCGGCGATTTCACCGTCAACATCGCGCTGGTCGAAAATGGCACCCCAACACGCGGTGTCGTCTATGCTCCGGCCAAGGGTCGCATGTTCTTTACACTGGCCGATGGTCAATCGATCGAGGAAACCGGCGTATTGGACAAGGAAACGGTAGGGTCTGTGCAACCGATCTCGGTGTCTAATGCCGACAATGACGCGCTGCTCGTCGTGGCCTCAAAATCGCACCGCGATCAGGCGACCGATGATTACATCAACAAATACAACGTCAAAGACAGCAAAAGCGCGGGCTCTTCGTTGAAGTTCTGTCTGGTCGCCACGGGCGAGGCCGACATCTACCCCCGTGTGGGCCGCACCATGGAATGGGACACCGCCGCAGGACATGCAGTTCTGGCCGGCGCAGGCGGCAAGGTCGTGCGTTTCGACGATCACACTCCGCTGCAATATGGCAAGGACGGTTATGCAAACCCGTTTTTCATCGCCTATGCGCCTGATGTTGAGTTGAAGGAGGCCTGATGTCCGTCCTGATCGCCATCCCCGCCCGCTATGCCTCAACCCGCTATCCCGGCAAACCATTGGTGCCGTTGACAGGAGCGTCAGGCAACAGCCAAACTCTGATCGAACGGTCGTGGCGCGCCGCGATGGCGGTGCAGGGCGTTGACCGCGTTGTGGTTGCCACCGACGATGACCGTATCCGCGAAGCCGCCGAAGGGTTCGGGGCCGAGGTGGTGATGACATCCGAGAACTGTGCCAATGGCACAGAACGCTGCGCCGAAGCACATGAGGTTCTTGGCGGCGGGTTTGACATTGTGGTCAACCTACAGGGTGACGCACCCCTGACGCCCCATTGGTTTGTCGAGGATCTGGTCGCGGGCCTGAAGAGCGCGCCCAATGCAGGTGTTGCGACACCCGTGCTGCGTTGTGATGGCGAGGCGCTGAACAGCCTGCTCAACGACCGCAAGCATGGCCGTGTGGGCGGCACCACCGCCGTTTTCGCGCGCGACAATAGCGCGATGTATTTCTCGAAAGAGGTCGTGCCCTTTACCGCACAGACCTATGGCGATACCGACCCGACCCCGGTGTTCCACCACGTCGGCGTCTACGCCTATCGCAAGGACGCCCTGTCCGCTTATCCCACATGGGAGACCGGCCCACTGGAAACCCTTGAAGGTTTGGAACAACTGCGGTTCATGGAAAACAACCACAAGATTCTGTGCGTCGAGGTTGAGGCCCGCGGGCGGCAGTTCTGGGAACTCAACAACCCATCCGACGTGCCAAAGCTCGAGGCGATGATGGCCGCCATGGGACTGGACTGACCCAGCCGCCTATGACCCAAACCGCCGCCACATCCCCTACGCAAACCTGGGCCGAGGCTTATCGTTTGCGGTGGAAGCGACGGCGATTGTTATGGAAGTCGTTCCGCAGTCGCCACGGCTTGCGTGTCATGGCAGATCGCACAGGGCAGATCAGGCCAAACGATATTCTGGTCGTGATGACGGTCAGAAACGAAATGAGCCGCCTGCCCTATTTCCTGCAGTACTACAGGGATTTGGGCGTTGGCCATTTCCTTGTGGTCGACAACACCAGCAGCGATGGCACCGATTTGATGCTCGCTGAACAAAGCGATGTCTCGCTCTGGCAAACGGCGGACAGCTATCGGGCGGCGCGCTTTGGTCTGAACTGGATGACCTGGCTGCAGCGCAAATATGCCCATGGTCATTGGTGCCTGATGGTCGATGCGGATGAACTTCTGGTTTATGCCCATCACAACATCCGCCCCCTGCCCGAACTAACCGCCTGGCTCGAAGCTCGGGGCACCACGGTCTTTGGCGCCCTGATGCTCGATCTATACCCCAAGGGCGAGTTGAACGCGCAGAGCTACGCCCCCGGAGCCGACCCGTTGGAGACCATCAACTGGTTTGACGTGGGTCCGTATCGGTCGCAACGACAGATGCCTCTGGGTAACCTCTGGACTCAGGGCGGCGCGCGCGAGCGCGTGTTCTTTGCCGATGAGCCACGCCGCTCACCCACACTCAACAAGATCCCGCTCGTCAAATGGCACCGCAGCTACGCCTATGTGAATTCCTGCCATTCCATCCTGCCTCCGCCATTGAACCGGGCCTATGATGGCCCCGGTGACAACCGCGCCTCGGGCGTTTTGCTCCACACCAAATTCCTGCCCGAAGTTGTTTCCAAGTCGGCAATCGAAAAAGAGCGCGCACAACACTTTCACACCCCACAAGACTTCGATGGCTACTACGACAGTGTCGCCGCCGCGCCGCAGATGTGGACGGAAAACTCGCACCAATTCCGCGATTGGCAACAGCTGGAACAGCTTGGCTTGATGAGTTCCGGTGGTTGGTGAAACGCGCCACTCAGAGTCACACAGTCGCATCTGAGCGACAATGATTGCTTTTCCCCTGTAACTGTTTCTAAATCCATTGATTCATAGAAGGAATTGATGACATATGACGGTAGTTGGCCCGACGGTATCGGTGCGCAGGTTTCGCTGTATCCGGGTCATGCTCGCGTCATTTAGTGGATTGGTTGACACGTGAGCCTATGGGATTCTTATCGAATGCGAGTGCGGCGCCGGCGCCGTCTTTTGCGTTGCATTCGTAAATCAGGTGAGCTCAAGACTGTTCAGGACAACACAGCAGCCATCCGGCCAAACGATGTTCTGCTGATCAGCACGTTCCGAAACGAAAAGATCCGGCTGCCCTATTTCCTGCGGTATTACCGCGAATTAGGCGTCGACCATTTCCTGTTCGTCGACAATGACAGCACCGATGGCGCACTGGATTACCTGAAGGGGCAACACGACATTTCGGTCTGGCACACTCAGTCCAGCTATAGGCGTGCGACCTTTGGTGTGGACTGGATGAACTGGCTGGCGCGCACCTATGCGCACAACCACTGGACGCTGACCGTCGACCCCGACGAATTCTTTGTCTATCCGTTCTGCGATACGCGCCCCATTCAGGCGCTGACCGACTGGCTGGACAACTCGTTGATCCGCAGCTTCAGCGCCATGCTGATCGACGTATATCCCAAGGGCAAGCTGACCGACATCCCGTACCAAGAGGGGCAGAATCCGCTTGAAATCGCCAATTGGTTCGACAGCGGCAATTATACGATCAAGAAGAACCCGCTGTATGGCAACCTGTGGATTCAAGGCGGCCCAAGGGCGCGCATGTTCTTTGCTGATACCCCCAAGAAATCTCCGGCGCTGAACAAGACGCCTTTGGTCAAATGGAACCGCCGCTACGCATATGTCAGTTCCACCCATGCGCTGCTGCCGCGCGGGTTGAACCAGGTTTACGACGAATGGGGCGGGGAAAAGGCCAGCGGTGCTCTGATGCACACCAAGTTCCTCGACACATTCACCGCCAAAGCCGAAGAGGAATTGACCCGCAAACAGCATTACGCGGGCTCGGCCGAATACAAAGCCTATGCCGACACGCTCAGCTCGCAGCCAGAACTGTGGTGCAAATGGTCCGAAAAATACATCAACTGGCGACAGCTTGAGATCCTGGGCCTGATGTCCAAGGGGAACTGGGCATGACGGTTGGGGTTGTCATGTTGGTGCACACCGCGTTGGACCGTGCCGAACAGGTCGCCCGGCACTGGACCGCCTCGGGTTGTCCGGTCGTGTTGCATGTCGACAAGAATGTCTCGCGCAAGGCTTACAAGGATTTTGTCACTGCTTGTTCAGACAACTCCATGATCCTGTTTTCGCAACGGCACCGCTGCGAATGGGGCACCTGGGGGATTGTGGCTGCGTCTCAATCCGCGTCGGAATTGATGCTCGAAGAGTTTCCGGATGTGCGTCACGTCTATCTGGCATCGGGCTCGTGCCTGCCACTGCGCCCGGTGCAAGAGCTGATCGACTATCTGGCGGCGCGCCCCAGAACCGATTTCATCGAAAGTGCCACCACCGCAGATGTCCCCTGGACCGTTGGCGGGTTGGATCACGAACGCTTCACCCTGCGCTTTCCCTTTTCGTGGAAGAAGCAGCGGGTGCTGTTTGATCGCTATGTCGCACTGCAACGGCTGTTGCGGTTCAAGCGCAAGATTCCGTCCGGCCTGGTGCCCCACATGGGCAGCCAGTGGTGGTGCCTGACCCGACAAACCCTGTCGGCGATCTTGGAAGACCCCGAGCGTGACATCTATGACCGCTATTTCCGGCGCGTCTGGATCCCGGACGAAAGCTATTACCAGACACTGGCACGGCTTTATTCCAGCAACATCGAAAGCCGCTCTTTGACCCTGTCCAAGTTCGATTTTCAGGGCAAACCGCACATTTTCTACGACGACCACCTGCAACTGTTGCGCCGGTCTGACTGCTTTGTCGCGCGCAAGATCTGGCCACGGGCCGAGCGTTTGTATCAGGCGTTCCTAACCGATCAGGCCGGGGCGATGAAAAAGACCGAGCCAAACCCGGGCAAGATCGACCGTATCTTTGCCAAGGCGGTCGAGCGCCGGACGCGTGGCCGGGATGGTCTTTACATGCAAAGTCGCTTTCCCCGCCACGGCAATGAAAACGGTTTGACCTCGAACCCCTATTCCATGTTCCAGGGTTTTACCGAGCTGTTCGAAAATTTCGAACCCTGGCTCGCCAAAGCAACCGGCGCCCGCGTGCATGGTCATCTGTTTGGGCCAGAACGGGCCGAGTTTGCAGGTGGGCAAAACCAGATCAATGGCGCGCTGAGCGACAAAGCAGTGCTGCGCGATTATGATCCCAACCGCTTTTTGACCAGCCTGATTTGGAACACCCGGGGCGAACGCCAGTGTTTTCAATTCGGCCCGGCAGACAATCAGAAAATCAACTGGATGGTGGCCCGCGATCCAAACGCCCAGATCTCGGTCATCACTGGGTCTTGGGCGGTGCCGCTGTTCAAATCGAACCAAAATTTTGCCGAACTCAGGAAAGAAGCTGCTCTGCTGCAAAAGGTCGAAAGCGATCACCTGGAGATCTTGCGCTCGGTCTGGACCAAGGCCCGCGTGCGTATCTGGACCATGGCCGAGTTTGTAGAAGCCCCGATGGAACCAATCCAAACCATCATTGACGAGATCGGACCGTCAAACCCCCGGCGCCTGGGCGAGGCCCCCAAAATGGTGGATCTGACCGGATTTGGTCAGTTCCTTCAGAACCTGAAAAACCAAGGGATGCACCCGTATCTGATGGGTGACTTCCCAGTCGAGCAAGGACCAGCCAATATGAGCAAACCCAACCGCAAACCTTATCTGGTGCGATAACGCGGAATGACATCAAAGTTCGACTATTTCATCGTCTTTGCCGAGATGCGCACAGGTTCCAATTTCCTGGAAACCAACCTGAACGCGCTCTCGGACGTCACCTGCTTCGGCGAAGCGTTCAACCCGCACTTCATTGGCTATCCGAACAAGGTTGAGATTCTTGAGATCACACAGGCCATGCGCGACAGCGATCCGGGGTGTTTGATCGATGTAATCCGGGAAACGCCCGATGTGCTCGGGGGCTTTCGGTTCTTTCATGACCACGACCAGCGCATTCTGGAAACCGCCCTGCCCGATCCGCGGTGCGCCAAGATCATCCTGACGCGCAATCCGCTGGACAGCTATGTCTCGTGGAAAATCGCGCAGGAAACCGGCCAGTGGAAACTAACCAACGTCAAGAAACGGCGCGAGGCGCAGGTGCGGTTCGATCCCGAAGAGTTCTCGCGCCATGTCGAGGCGTTGCAGGACTTTCAGGTGTTCTTGCTCAACAGCCTGCAGGCCAAAGGGCAAACGCCGTTCTATGTGGATTACGAAGATCTTCAAAACGTTGAGGTGATGAATGGCCTTGCAGCTTGGCTGGGGGTTCAGGGGCGACTCGACGGGCTCGACAAAAGCCTGAAACGCCAGAACCCGAGCCCGGTCACGACCAAAGTCATCAATGTCGACGAGATGACCGAGGCCTTGGGTGGCCTTGATCGGTTTAACCTGACCCGCACCCCAAATTTTGAGCCCCGCAGGGGGCCGGCGGTGCCCAGTTATGTCGCCGGAGTGGTCACACCGCTGCTGTATCTGCCGATCCGAGGCGGTCCCGAGGATGAGGTGATGTCGTGGATGGCCGGATTGGACAGCGTTCCGATCAGTTCGCTGAACACCGGCATGAACCAAAAGCAGATGCGCCAATGGATGCGCAACAACCTCGGCCACCGTCGTTTTACGGTATTGCGCCACCCGCTGGCGCGGTTGCATCAGGTGTTCTGCCGCAAGATCCTGAACACCGGCCCGGGCAGCTTCAGGAAAATCCGCGAAACCCTGCGCCGCCAATATAAGCTTCCGATCCCCAACGAGGCGCCCGACGCGCGGTATTCCCGATCAGATCACCGCGCTGCATTCGAGGCATTCATGGGTTTTGTCCGCATGAACTTGGCCGGACAAACCGCGATCCGGGTCGATGGCGGGTGGTGTTCTCAAGCCCAAGCGCTGTCAGCAATGTCCGACTTTGCTGTACCCGATCATGTGTTCCGTGAAGACGAGGCTGCTGAACTGTTGCCATTGCTGGCAGCGCGCTATGGCCATCTAGAGACAGCAGCCCCCGAAGCCGCGCAACCGGACACGCCCTTTACACTGGACGACATCTATGATGACGACCTCGAAAAAGAGGCCGCCAGCATTTATCAGCGCGACTATATGATGTTCGGCTTTGGGCCGTGGCGCAAAGATTAGGCCCTCAGCGAGATGGTAGTACCGTTCTGAACCATGGCGTAGATCTCTTCGATCTCATCATTCTTCACAGCAATACAGCCAGCGGTCCAATCCTTGGTCCGCCGTGCGCGGCGCAGTTCCTTTAGCAGGTTTGGCTGCCCGTGAATAAAGATCTCACCACCCGGTTTGCGGCCAAGTGCCTTGGCTTCGGCAATGTCATTGGCATTGGGGTATGAAATGCCAATCGACAGGTGATAGCTGCTGTTGGGATTGCGGCGGTCAATCAGATACGTGCCTTCAGGCGTCTTACCGTCGCCTTCGACTTTTTTGTCGCCCAAAGGGGTAAAGCCCAGATCAACCTTGTATTCCTTCAGTACCTCCTGATGGTGCAACAGGTACATGCGCCGTGCGCCCTTGTTGACCACGATCGACGTAACCTCGGGGCCGTAATACGACCGAAATCGGGGATCCCGTCCGCTGCCACATGCGGATAGCCCAACCGCCGCCACTGCACCCAGTCCGAAAACTCGACGTTTCATCTGCCTACACTGCCTCACGTTTTACATGGCCCAAATACGACAGATTCGCGCCTGTGCAAAATCACATTTTTGTCTTGGAGCGCTCTGCCAATCGCTGTTCGATAGCTTCGAGCCGCGAAATCACTTCGTCGCGATAGGCATCGGTGCGTTCATGATCCTCTTCCTGGTGGGCATCCTGCATCGAGTTCACGATGAGACCCACCAGCAGGTTCACCACCGCAAAGGTGGTGATCATGATGAAGGGAACAAAGAACGCCCAGGCATAGGGATAAACCTCCATCACGGGGCGGACGATGCCCATCGACCAGCTTTCCAGCGTCATGATCTGGAACAGCGTATAGGCCGACAGTCCCAGGTCACCGAACCACGCCGGGAAGGATTGCGAAAACAGTTTCGTCGCGATCACGGCCCCAATGTAGAAGATAATGGTCATCAACAGGAACACGCTGGCCATGCCCGGCAGTGCTGTAATGAATCCCTCGACCACACGACGCAGCCGCGGCGCAACCGAGATGACACGCAGCACCCGCAGGATGCGCAGCGCGCGCAGAACCGACAGGCCCTGACCACCCGGTACCAAGGCAATGCCCACGATGATGAAATCAAACAGGTTCCAGCCATTGGTAAAGAACCGCCGCCCTTGTGCCACAAGCTTAAGCGCGATCTCGACAATGAATATCCCCAAACAGAGGGTATCCAGGGTTTTGATCACTCCACCAAAGTCCGCCATGATCTCGGGCGAGGTTTCAAGACCCAAGAGCACCGCATTGATCACGATGACACCGGTGATGAACTGCCCAAAAGACGGGTGGTCGATAAAGCTGCTCAAACGCTGCCGGAAATTCATTGCTGGCGGTCTCCTTGGGACATTAGCCGCTGATATGGGACAAGGTGAACGAGGCTGCAAGTTCCGTATGCGCAGACCAGCGGAACTGATCCACCACCTGTACCCAATTCAGCATATAGCCCGCCGCGACAAGCGTCTTGGCATCGCGGGCAAAGGTCACCGGATTGCACGAGACATAGGCGATCACCGGCACCTGCGCCTGCGCCAGTTCGGCAACCTGCGCTTCGGCGCCTGCGCGGGGCGGGTCAAGAACCACGGCATCCACCTTGCGCAGCTCATCCGGCATCAGCGGGCGGCGGAACAGGTCGCGTGCTTCGGTCGTCACCCGTTTGAGGCCCTGCGCCATGCGCCAGCCGTGATCCAGCGCTTGGGTCATCGCCTTTTCCCCCTCGACCGCGTGCACCTCGGCATCAGCGGCAAGTGGCAGGCTGAACGTGCCGCAGCCGGCAAAAAGATCGACAAGCCTCTTGGATCCGGCAACCACCTCTTGCACGGCGGCCAGCAGCGCCTCTTCGCCATCTTTGGTGGCCTGCAAAAAGGAACCCGGGGGCGGGGTGACCTTGGCGGGACCAAACCGCTGATAGGGCGGATTGCGCATTGCCAGAACTTCGCCATCCCAGGCCAGCCGGGCCAACCCGTGCTGTTCGGCCGCTTGTGCAAGCGCGGCCTCAAGCGGACCATCAAGCGGCTTGCCACCCTGGACCGAAACATCGAGCCCAGTACCAGACAGGGTCAGTGTCACCGCCAACACACCCTTGCGGCTGCCCCCCAGCAGCGCCAACGCCTCGGCCACGGGGATCCCGGCCAGCAGTTCAGGCGCCAACAGATGGCAATCAGGGATTTCGGTGATCACATCAGATGCACGCCCGTGAAAGCCCGACAGCGTCCCCTTTTTGGTCCGCCGCACCGCAATCGTCGCCCGCCGACGCGAGCGTGGCGCGGATATGTGGATCGGGCGCATCTCGCCATCAAGCCCCTGAGCCGCCAACGCGGCACGCACCACATCCACCTTCCAATCGGCAACAAAGCTGTCCGACGCATGCTGCAACTGACATCCGCCGCACGCCTTGTAGTGACGGCACGGGGGCTTTACCCGATCATCTGACGGCGTTTCGATCCGGATATCGGTCAGTTGCTGGCCATCAACGGTGCCGGTTACAATTTCACCCGGCAGAGTGCGGGGGGCAAAAATAGGGCCATCGGCGATCCCGTCGCCCTGATGGCCAAGCCTGGCTATGGTGTATTGCTGGGTCATGGCCTCGGGTGATAGCCGGGGATCGGCCCGGGCAAAAGCCCCTATTCCGCCGCCTCGGTCTGAATAAAGCCACCCGATTGCCGCTGCCAGAACTGCGCATACAGCCCGCCCTGGGCCAGCAACGCCTCATGCGTTCCGCTTTCCACAATCTGGCCCTGATCCATCACGATGATCCTGTCCATCTCGCTCAGCGTTGACAGTCGGTGCGCGATGGCCAGAACGGTCTTGCCATCCATTACCCGATGTAACGCCGCCTGGATCGACGCCTCAACCTCGGAATCAAGCGCCGATGTCGCCTCGTCCAGCACCAGAATAGGCGCGTCCTTCAGGATGGCGCGGGCTAGGGCAATCCTCTGCCGTTGCCCACCTGACAGTTTGACGCCCCGCTCGCCCAGATGGGCATCGTACCCCTTGCGCTCGCTGCCGTCCTGCAGGCCCAGGATGAACTCATGGGCCTCGGCCTTTTGGGCGGCGGCAATCAATTCAGCCTCAGAGGCATCGGGGCGGCCGTACAAGATGTTCTCGCGCGCGGACCGATTGAACATCGCGGTCTCTTGCGTGACCATGCCGATGTTGCGCCGCAGGCTGTTCTGCGTGACCTTTGCCACATCCTGATCATCAATCGTGATCTGCCCGGCCTCGCCATCGTAAAGCCGCAACAGCAGCGACACGAGTGTGGATTTGCCCGCGCCCGAGGCACCGACAATGCCCAGTTTTTCTCCGGCAGCGATCTGTAAGTCGATGCCTTGCACCCCACCCACGTCGCGGCCATAGGCAAAACCCACGTCCTGAAACGCGATCTGCCCGCCGCTGACAACAAGATCGGTGGCATTTGAAGCGTCTTCGACCCGGACACGGCGGGTGAGAGTCTTCATTCCATTTTCGATCTCACCAATGCTGGCATACATCGACATCAGCGTGAAACTGACCCAACCGGTCATCTGCGCGATCCGTATGGCGATTGCGCCAGCCGCAGCCACGTCACCCGTGGTCGCATTGCCCCCCTGCCACAACAGCAGGGTCGACCCCATCAACAAAACCGGCAATACGCCGGCCAGGGCGACCAGAAAAAACCGGAAGGTGGCCGACAACCGCCCGAAATCCAGCGCGCGTTCGCGCAGCTCGACCATCGCCTCGCGCGCGGCCTGATCCTCTTGCGTGGCGTGGGCGAAAAGTTTGACCGTCTTGATGTTGGTGATGGCATCCACCACCTGCCCCGACACCATCGCCCGAGCGCCCGCCCGCGCAGCCGAACGTTTGCGAATGCGCGGCAAATACCAGCGGATGAGCGCGAAATAGGCCACCATCCACACCGCAAAAGGCAAAACAACCAGCGGATGGATTGCCCCAAGCAGGGCCATCGTGCCCAAAAGTGTGGACAGCGCAAACACCACCGCATTGACCACATCCGTCACCACCGAGGCCAGCGAACTGGAGGTCTGCATCTGCTTTTGCGCAATGCGTCCAGCAAAGTCATCGTCAAAATAGGTCACGGATTGACCCAAGGTCCAGCGGTTCAGCTTGGCCAGAACCAACGGCGGGATGTTGGGCAAAACCACATAGTTATTCGCAAAGGACGCAAGCCCCGCCACCAGCGGGCGCAGCAGCATGAAGAACACAATCGCAGCCATGATCAGGCCCAGGTTACTGGCATCAAAGAAGCCCTCAGGCCCGCTGGCCGTAGCCTGGTCAATCACCTGCCCCAGGATCCATGCGGTTGCCACCTCGAACGCACCACCCATCGCCGAGAAACTGGCGGCGAGTAATAGCATCGGCCAGGCACCAGACAACGCCCAGCGCACAAACGCCCCCAAAGTCTGTGGGGGCGGTGTGTCCGTGTCACGGAACGGCTTGATCAGATCGGCAAGTCTCATTCAGCGGCCTCCGGTTTCATGAAGCCCCCTGATTGCCGCGTCCAGAACTGAGCGTAAAGCCCGTTCAGCGCCAGTAGCTCAGCATGAGTGCCCTGTTCCGCGATCCGACCCTGATCCAGCACCAAGATGCGATCCATCTGCGCGATGGTGGACAGACGGTGCGCAATCGCGATCACCGTCTTACCCTGCATCATGCCATAGAGCGTGTCCTGAATGGCGGCCTCAACTTCGGAATCGAGCGCACTTGTCGCCTCGTCCAACAGCAGGATAGGCGCATCCTTCAAGATCACCCGCGCCAATGTGATGCGCTGACGTTGACCGCCCGACAGTTTCACGCCCCGCTCGCCCACATGCGCACCATAGCCGGTGCGCCCCTGCGGGTCTTCGAGGTTCAGAATGAACTCATGCGCCTCGGCCTGTTTGGCGGCGGCGATGATCTGTTCCTCGGTCGCGTCGGGACGGCCATACAGAATGTTGTCGCGCACTGAACGGTGCAGCAACGCGCTGTCTTGCTGGACCATCCCGATGTGGCTACGCAGGCTGTCCTGGGTTACCTTGGCAATGTCCTGACCGTCGATGAGAATGCGCCCCTTGTCGGCGTCATAGAACCGCAAGAGCAGCTTGACCAAGGTCGACTTACCCGCGCCCGAACGTCCGATCAAACCAACCTTTTCGCCCGCTGAAATCTGCAGATCGACAGCATCCAGACCGCCAGCCTCGCGGCCATAGTGGTGAGACAGGCCATCCAGCTGAATAGCCCCGTGGGACAGCGCAAGCGGCTTCGCACCGTTGGTGTCCACAAGGTCGATAGGCTGGGCAATTGTCTCCATCCCTTCGGCGACAACACCCAATTGGCGAAAGAACGAGGTCAGGGCCCACATGATCCAGCCGGTCATCGCGCTCAACCGCAGCGTCAGGGCAGATGCAGCAGCCACAACACCAACCGAAGCCTGCCCCTGCATCCACAGGGCCATGGCCCAGCCGACAACGCCCACAACCAGAAGGCCATTCAATGTCACCAGGACCGCGTCCATGATGGTGAAAATCCGCATCTCGACCTGAAAGGTCTTGCGGGTTTGTTCGATCGCGTCCTTGGCGTAATCCAGTTCGTGATCATTGTGGGCAAACATCTTGACCGAGTGGATGTTGGTATAGCTGTCCACGACCCTTCCGGTCACGGTCGATCGTGCGTCAGACGCCGCTTGCGAAGCGGGGCCGACGCGCTTTACGGTCCAGCGCACAAGCAGAGCATAAAACGCGAACCAGATCAGCAACGGGATCAGCAACCGTATGTCCGCAGCCATCAACAGGATCGCGGCCCCGATCAGGTAAGCCAGCGAATATGAGATTGCATCAAAGACCTGAAACACCACCTCTCCGGCGGCCGGGGGCGTCTGCATGATCCGGTTGGCGATCCGGCCGGCAAAATCGTTTTCAAACCAACCCACCGATTGCCGCAAAACATGTTTGTGCGCCCGCCAACGGATCAGCGTGCCAAAGTTTGGCAGAATAGTGTTGTTGAGCAACAACACGTCCACGACATGCAGGATCGGCCGCAGGAACAGGATGAACAGCGCAACCAGGATCAGCTCGGTCCCATAGGTGGCCCAAACCTGTTCGGGCGGAGAGCCCAGCAGATCAACGATCCGCCCCATATAATAGATCAATCCCAGCTCAACCCCTGCCACAACGATCGACAAAAAGGCGGTCCAGGCAAAAACCGTCATGAAAGGGCGCGAGTATTCCAACATGAACGGCCACAACCGCGTGGGCGGCGTGTTTACTTCATCGTAGGCGGTATAGGGGTCAACAAGGTTTTCGAAAAAACGAAACATAACGGATGCTCCACATGAGCGTAATTTTGGACGTGCGAAGATAGGCGAGCCGAGGCATCACCCGAACGGGGGCATAACCTCAGCCGATGCTGTGCCAGATCCCGTAATACATTCGCATTCCTCCGTTATGTGGTGTCGACACCCTAAACGGAAAGGTCAAGACTTGTCACCACAGAATTGTGAGCTTGAAATTGACGCTACGTCGACAACAGGTTTGCACGGGTCAAGGCAAACCCCGACTCGATCCAGTCGCGTTCAAGTTGGGACAGTTTTCCCCCCAATTCTCGCCCTTTGTAGTCAGGTAAGAGATCTTTGGCGGTTACAGGAAACACGGCTCGCGCGCCCTTTTCGACGTCACGTGTTACATCCGCGGCCAATGGCATTTCCAACTGCGCCGACCGCAGGATCATCGTGGCGAGGGCGGGATCTGCCCCCAGACGATACCCCAGCTCAGCGGCGCTTGCAGTTCCACTTGCCGCCGCGCGCAGGGAACTCACGGCTTTCAGCTGCGCCTTGCTCAACCGCAGCGTGCCCACCACCTCTGCGCCACACAATGCGGCCAGCCGCAGCAGCGGATCGGGTGATCGTCCCAGTTCGCCCTCGAAATGAACAACCGGCGCAAGTGCCCGGTCATCTGCGCCGGGCAGCAAAGCCCCCAAAACGCCAGATGTCCGCATCGCCGCCACCGACGGGGCAGGGTCAGGTGCCCCCAAGAGCTTTAGCGTCTCGGCCCCGACCCGCTCGCGCGACAGACGCTCCAGCCCGACCAGATTGTCGGCTATTGCCGCCAGCGAGTCCGCGTCAAACCCAGCCTCGGCATCGCCGTACCAGGCATGAAACCGAAAGAACCGCAGCGAACGCAGAAAATCCTCGCGAATGCGATGCGCGGCCGTACCGATGAATCGGACGCGGCGGGCGTGCAGGTCAGGCAAACCGCCCAAGGGGTCGATCACCGTTCCATCGGGCTGCGCATAGATCGCGTTCATCGTGAAATCGCGACGCGCGGCATCCTCTTCGATAGTATCGGCAAAAGCCACAACCGCGCGGCGACCGTCCGTTTCCACATCGCGGCGAAAGGTGGTGATCTCGAACGGTTCGCCAGCCTGAACCAGCGTAACCGTACCGTGCTCGATCCCCGTGGGAACAGCCTTGATTCCAGCGGCCTTGGCCAGTTCCATCACCCGTTCAGGGTGCACATTGGTCGAAATATCGATGTCCGAGACCGGCGCACCAAGCAAAGCGTTGCGCACGCAACCACCGACAAACAGCGCCTGCGCCCCGCCATCGGTCAGCACCTTGCAAACCCGCTGGGTTGCGGGCGACGTCAACCAGTTTTCGGCGATCCGGATCATGCCTGCATCCGCGCAGCCAAACCGCGCAGCATCCGGGCCGTTGCGCCCCAGATATAATAAGGGCCAAAGGGCACCGTATAGTAATACCGCTGCTGACCTTGCCAACGACGCGATTCCACCACGTAGTTTTCCAACTGCATCAGATGATCAAGCGGAACCGAAAACACTTCGTCCACTTCGCCTGGCTCGGCGGTCACCTCAAATGGGTCGTCCAGAATGGCGATCACAGGAGTGACTGAAAACGATGTAACCGTCTCATGCGAGGGCAGATGGCCGAGGATGCGCGGAAGGTCACGCGGAAGGCCGATCTCTTCTTGCGCTTCGCGCAAGGCGGTCGCCGTGACATCCGCATCGTCTTCGTCCTGCTTGCCGCCGGGAAAAGCGATCTGACCAGGGTGATGTTTCAACGCCGAAGATCGTTTCGTCAGAATGACCCGAGGTTCCGAATGCGCCAAAGTTACCGGCACCAAAACACCGGCGGGCCGCAGTTTACGTCCCTGAGGCAGCACTGTGTCGGGGTTCAGGTCAAAATCGCTCGACCCGTCCCCCGTCCGGGCCATTGCTGCCCTTAGTTTTGCTTCGGTCTCATGCACCGCTTTGCTGTTCCGCCTCAAACCCTACGCTCTTGGGGTCCAGATCATAGTGCGCACCGCAGAACTGGCAATCAGCCGTGACACGACCATCATCGGTCGTCATCTTTTCGATGTCGCGTGCGGAATAGATCGACAAGCTTTGGCGCACCCGCTCCTCGGAACAGGTACAGCCAAAGCGAACCGATTGCGCATCATAGACGCGCGGCTGTTCCTCGTGGAACAGGCGCACCAACAGGTCAGTCGGGGGCACGCTGGGGCCAATCAGCTCCAGATCCTCGACCGTGTCGAGCAGGATGTTAACGCGGTTCCAGTTGTCGCCGTCTTCGCCATCGACCAGATCAGCAGCCGTCAGAATCTCGCCTTCGCCGTCGTTCTTTGCGGCAAAGGGCGACGCCTTGGGCATGCTTTGCAGCATAATGCCACCCGCGCGCCAATGCTCGCCCGTGCCCGGCTCGGTCGATTTGCCAAAGCTCAGCGAGAACCGCGTTGGCAACTGCTCGGACTGTGCGAAGTAAGCCTCGGCACAGGCGCTGAGCGATCCGCCCGCCAGCGGTGTGATCCCTTGGTACGGTTGGGTGCCATTGCCCTGGTCGATCATGATGGCAAAGTATCCTTCGCCCACCTGATCGAACGGGGTGCCGTCCGTCAGACGCTCGGCATCAAAGCTGGAATAAGCTCGGATCTGCGCTGCGCGACCGCCCTCTTGCGGGGCATAGTAGTCGGTCGCGATCATGCGCACCGCGCCTTTGGACTGCACTTGCAACGACAGCTTCCACCGCAGGTCGATGGTCTGACCGATCAACGCGGTCAGCAGGGCCATTTCCGCCACCAGCGCTTCGACTGTTTCTGGGTAGTCGTGCTGTTTCAGGATGCCGTCCAGCACACCATCCAGACGGGCCACGCGTCCACGCATGTCCGATGCATCAAGTTGAAAGGGCAGGACTGTGTCGTCCCACGCGATTTTGGATCCGATAGTCATGGGGTTTCCTTACACGCCACGGGTTGGCATACCGCGTCCATATAGGTGGAACACGCCGCGATGAAAGGGGTGCATATATGATCCGACGCCTTGGGGAAACCCCGGAACACGGGCGACGCTACACGCGCCGTCCAGGAGCATATGTTCTGTTGCCGCGCGGGCGGCAAGTTCTGGTGACCTGGTACGACGACGGGCAAAACCCCGAACTTCAACTGCCCGGCGGCGGCATAGACCCCGGAGAATCGCCTATAACCGCCTTGCACCGCGAGGTATTTGAAGAAACCGGCTGGTCCATATCTGGCCCGCGGCGCCTGGGTGCGTTTCGCCGTTTTACTTATATGCCAGAATACGATCTGTGGGCTGAAAAAGTCTGTACGGTCTACTGCGCTCGGCCCGTGCAGTGCAAAGGCCCGCCAACCGAAGAATTTCACGAGGCCGTTTGGATGGACATTGACGTCGTGGTCGAGGCTTTGGGAAACCCCGGCGATCGGCACTTTGCAAAGCAACTCGCCCGGACCCTATAGCAGAATAAGGTTTCATGCCGGAACGATCATCCCGCGCATCATCTTCTCGGCTTAAGGTCCGTTGTATTCAAAGAACGTCGCAGACACGTCGTCCTCCATCCCGTGTTCGTCCGACATGACCTGTGTCAGGCGCCAGAACAAATCATCCAGAAACTCTTGCCCACCCTGCTGCGGATCGCAGTCGCGGACCAATTGCAACAGCCCTTCGGGTTCCAGCATCTCGCCATTGGACAACCGGCATTCGGTAAAGCCATCGGAATACAGCAAAAGCCGGTCTCCCGGGCTCAACTGTGTTTCAAATTGCGAATAAGGGATGTCAGGCAAAAGCCCGATAGGCACCCCACCATCACCGACAAATTCGGCGCGTCCATCCCGGCGCAGAACCAATGGGTGGGGGTGTCCCGCCTGTACCATCTTAAGAAGACCACTGCGTAGATCGACGATGGCATAGACCATAGTAAAATATTCTTCGATCCCCGTATCGGCAATCAGACGAGAGTTAAGCGAGGCCGCTACTTCCTCGGGTTGGCGCAAGGCATAAAAGCGATTGAACCGTCGTTCCATCGCGATGTTCTGTTCGAAATAGGTGCTAGACAGGTAGCTGCCCAAACGTGCGGTCATCATGGCCGATGTGATCCCGTGGCCTGAGACATCGATGCTGTAAAATCCAAGACGATTGACCCCCGGCGAGAACATGCCCACCAGATCGCCGCCGATGTGGCCGCAAGGTTTCAGCAACAGACTGACCCGAGATGATCCAAAATCACGCGTCAACTCGGGTACCAGCGATTCCTGGATCTTGCGCGCCTGCATCAGATCCTTGTCGATGGCATCATGGGCGACCTTCAGCTCATCCAACGCCTCTTCGATCATGCGGTTCTTTTTGGACAGCTCTCGCTGCATGCCCAGAATGCGATCGCCCGCCGAAATTCGGGCTCGCAATTCGTCCGAGCTGACAGGTTTGATCAGGAAGTCATCGGCACCTGCGTCCAAACCCTGCGCAATCTCATTCTTTTCACTCTTGGAGGTCAGCAGGATAAAGTAGGAATAGGAGTTGTCGGAAAGTTCACGAACCGCTTTGCAGAACTCCAGACCGCTCATTCCGGGCATGACCCAATCGCTGAGCACCAGATCGGGCGGCGAAGTTCGGCAGATCTCCAACGCTGCCTCACCACAATCAGCCTCGATCACTTCAAAGCCCCATTTCTTAAGTGAGCTTACAAGAATACGGCGTTGCAGACGGCTGTCATCGACCACCAAAACCTGTTGGATCGCACCGGATTCCTTTTCGGTATCCGCCTGCACTATCTCACCCTGCAACACCACACTTCCTCACATTCAGTCCCGAAACTGACGACCACAGCCTAAAACCGCGCGTCTTAACATCACGTGAAGTCTGGAACTGATTAAAATGCTCACCTCGTCTTAACGCGGTGTTTACGTCCAAAGAGCTACCAAAGGGTAAAGTGCGGGGCAAAAACGTCAGAGGGTGAAAAATGATACACTGGTCACGCGTAAATCAATTGCGGGATGAAGTTGGGGCCGAAGATTTTCGCGAAGTTGTAGACTTGTTTCTGGAAGAGGTCGAAGAGGTGATCGACCGATTGCGAGCTGACGCGTCGCGAGATGCGCTGGAGAAGGATCTACATTTTTTGAAAGGCAGCGCACTTAGCCTTGGCTTTGAAAGCTTTTCGACGCTTTGCCAAAACGGAGAGCGGCAATCCGCATCCGGGGCCGCTGACACTGTGGACATTGATGCCATCATCAATACATACGAGCAGTCGAAAACCGTGTTCCTGCAAGAATTGCCGCAGCACAGCTGATCAGATCACGAACTGCGCAAGTGTCTCATCATTGGTGATGTCGGTATAGGTAAAGCCTGCGTCCTCGAGATGCGCAAACAACCGCACGAAGTTTTCGGGCTTGCTGGTTTCGATTCCGATCAGGACCGAGCCAAAGTTGCGCGCCGACTTCTTCATGTATTCGAACCGCGCGATGTCGTCATCCGGCCCCAGAATGCCCAGAAACTCTTTTAACGCGCCGGGGCGCTGCGGCAGGCGCAGGATGAAATACTTTTTGACACCTGAATAGCGCTGCGCGCGTTCCTTGACCTCGGGTAATCGCTCAAAATCGAAATTGCCACCAGAGGTTACGCAAACAACCGTTCGACCGCGCACAAAGCTTTGGATGTCCTCGACTGCCTCGATCGCCAACGCGCCGGCAGGCTCCAGAACGATGCCTTCGATGTTTAACATTTCGATCATCGTGGTACAGATCCGATCCTCGGGCAGGACATGCACGTCGGATAGATGAACGTTGCGCAACAGATCAAAGGTCTTTTCCCCGATCCGCCCCACGGCGGCCCCATCCACAAAGGTATCAACGTGATCCAACGTGACCGGATGCCCCGCCGCCAACGCGGCCCGCAAACAGGCGCCGCCCGCTGGCTCCACAAACAGGCAATGGGTACGATCACCAAACCAGGTCGCCACGCCCGACGACATGCCGCCGCCGCCCACGGGCAACACCACATGATCCGGAACCTGGCCCAGTTGCTGCTCGATCTCGACCGCGAGAGAGGCCTGGCCTTCGATCACATCCTCATCATCAAAGGGCGACAGGAAATGTCCGCCCTTTTCCGCGCACCAGGCCTTGGCTGCCGCCAAACAGTCGTCGAAATAGTCGCCAATCAGGTGGATTTCGACCTGATCGCCGCCAAATGTCCGCGTTTTGTGGATCTTTTGTTGCGGGGTCGTCACCGGCATGAAGATCACGCCCTTGACCCCCAAGTGTTTGCACATGAACGCCACGCCCTGCGCGTGGTTGCCCGCGCTGGCACAGACAAACAGATCCTGATCCGGCTGCTTGCGCATGGCGTTGAATGCGCCGCGGATCTTGTAGGACCGCACCGGGCTCAGATCTTCGCGCTTGAGCCAGATGTCGGCCCCAAACCGCTCGGACAGATGCACATTCCGCTGCAGCGGCGTTACGGGAAACACTTGGCGCATCGCCTCTTGGGCGGCGCGGGCTCGGGTCATGAAATCAGTCATGCCCGTTCACTGCCGCAAGGCTGAAGCCAACGCAAGGAATACATCAGTATTCAGGAAACGGGTCGATCTTCGACAAAGTGCCCATAAAGCGTTGTCAGGATACTGACATTGAGCATCGCCAGAAAAGCAGCACAGAGCAACGGTACGGCAAAACCCAACACAGGCACAAACACCAGCTGAGTGCTGATCCAATCCGCCGCATACTGCAAACCGCCGACCAGAACGACAAGCAACTGAACTTGCCAGAAATCATCTATCGACGCTTCCCAAGCTTCGCCAAACGATATGGGTTTTTCCAACGCCGCTGCAGGTAAGGTCACCGCCATCTGGGTGAATGCAGTCGCCAAAACCACGCCTGCCACGACGAAGAGCGTGATCCCGATCCACCCCAAAGCTGAGACCACGCCAAGCAACAAGAAACCAAGAGGGACACCCAAGGCCAGAAACGCCAACACCAACAAGATCAGCCGCCAAATGTACGTCCCGACGGCCGTGCGTTGGAACTTTGGGATCCACCCTTCAGGAGCTTCTTCGAGCAGGACATATCGGTGCCAGGCGACAACGCCCCAAATCGCCAAGAAGGCCGAGAACAACCAAAAGAGCCCGAACTTCAGGAAAAGCCCAGAACTCAACTCGCTACCTGTTAACCGGACGCTCGGCCCCCAAAGCGTGCTCAAAGGAAGGCCAATCGAATAGAAAAATGCCCAGATGGCTCCTCCAAAACAGAGCAGGGGGAACCAAGAAATCCTTATGATGACGGGAAGATTTCGAAAAATCATTGAAATAGAATGCTTAAATAGACGCCAGCCTAACACGGCACGATCCTCAATCTTAGTTAGAAATTTTTCCTACAAAACAGGTAATAGTGGTGCGTCGCTCCAGACGCAATGCACCGAACCTGGTGCTGAATCTGCTGCAATCAGTCGATGGATCGCCCTTCGACGTAAACACCATACATTGTGGTCAGGATGCTCACGTTGATCAGTGGCAGGATCAGGATCGATGGGATCAGAACCAGAGCAAGACCGATGACAGGAATTGCCATGAGCAGGCTAAAGATCGCCTGTACGATGATCTGAAAGATCCCGCTGACGATGAGCAGAACGATCAAGGTTCCGAATGTTCCTTCGGTCTTGCTCCAGGCCGTGGCCAACGTGATGGGCTGCCCAATGGCCGAGGCCGGCAACATGACACAGAGCCGATAGATGCACAGGATAAGCGCGATCAAATAGAAAAACCCGACAATGACCACCAAACCCGGCGCGGACTGTCCCATAACCCCCAGCAAGATACCAAATGGGAACATAGCGACCATGGCGATCAGTCCCAACATCAGGAAAAGCCCAGTATACGCCAGAACACGGTCCGCCCGAAATGGTGGCAACCAACCCTTTGGCATCTCTTCGAGCAAAACGTACCGGTGCCAGGTTACGACGATCCAGAACGAAATCGTCCAGATGATCAGCATGGCAGAGATGCCAAACGCGCCTAAACCACCTAGATCGGTGTCCGTTGATCCGGGATTCAGATCAGACACAGGCGCTTGCAAACTGTCCCAGGTCCCGGTCACCATCGCCAACCCGATCAACAGCGCCATCCCGATCACACCCGGCACAAGCGCGATCTGCAACGCTTGCTGAAAGTTCCGCAGAACCATCTGCACCGAGTGTTTGAAAATGCGCCAACCCATCATGGTGTGCCCTGCTCCTCAATCAATACTTGTATCACTTGCCTGTTGCTCATCTTTCTACACGCCTGCGACACAGCACACAACTTGCCCCCGCGCAGAAAAACCGCTAGGGGCCAGACGTCATACGTTTAAGGGGAAATGCTGATGTCCGCGCCCAAGAAAGTTGTCCTGGCCTATTCCGGTGGCCTTGATACCTCGATCATCCTGAAATGGCTGCAGACCGAGTATGGTTGTGAGGTCGTCACCTTCACCGCCGATCTGGGTCAGGGTGAAGAGCTGGAACCCGCCCGCCAAAAGGCCGAACTGCTGGGCATCAAGCCCGAGAACATCTTTATCGAAGATGTCCGTGAGGAATTCGTGCGCGATTTCGTTTTCCCGATGTTCCGCGCCAATGCGGTGTACGAGGGTCTGTATCTGCTGGGCACCTCGATCGCGCGCCCGCTGATTTCGAAACGTCTGGTCGAGATTGCCGAACAAACCGGCGCCGACGCGGTCGCACACGGCGCAACCGGCAAGGGCAACGATCAAGTTCGCTTTGAGCTGGCGGCCTATGCCCTGAACCCCGAAATCAAGGTGATCGCGCCCTGGCGTGAATGGGATCTGACCTCGCGCACCAAACTGTTGGAATTTGCCGAGCAGAACCAGATTCCCGTCGCCAAGGACAAACGCGGCGAGGCCCCCTTCTCGGTCGATGCCAACCTTCTGCATACCTCGTCCGAGGGTAAGGTTCTGGAAGATCCGGCCGTTGCCGCGCCCGATTACGTCTATCAGCGCACCGTCCACCCCGAGGACGCGCCGAACGAGCCCGAGTTCATCGAGATTGGTTTCGAAAAAGGCGACGCGGTCAGCATCAATGGCGAGGCGATGAGCCCGGCCACCATCCTGACCAAGCTGAACGAATACGGCGGCAAGCACGGCATTGGCCGTCTGGATCTGGTCGAAGGCCGCTTTGTCGGTATGAAGTCGCGCGGCATCTATGAAACCCCCGGCGGCACCGTCCTGCTCGAGGCGCATCGCGGCATCGAATCCATCACCATGGACCGCGGCGCGATGCATCTGAAAGACGAACTGATGCCGAAGTACGCCGAGCTGATCTATAACGGCTTCTGGTACTCGCCCGAGCGCGAGATGCTGCAGGCCGCCATCGACGCCTCGCAAACCCATGTGACCGGCACCGTTCGCATCAAGCTGTACAAGGGTTCGGCCACCTGTGTGGGCCGCTGGTCCGAGCACTCACTGTATTCCGAGGCGCACGTGACGTTCGAAGAAGACGCAGGTGCATATGATCAGACCGACGCAGCTGGTTTCATCCAGCTGAACGCCCTGCGGCTCAAGCTGCTGGCCGCGCGCGACAAGCGGGTCAAAAGCTAAGCATCAGCAAAGAACCAACCAGACATCGAAATGCCCGCCGAAACAACGGCGGGCATTTTCTTTTGGAAACAGGAGCTGGCTAACCCAAGCGCTCCAGATACTTGGCGTCCGTGTATACGCGGGACAAACGATCAGCATCAAAATCGATGTGGACGATCCGGCGTGTTTCGTTTTCCCCACCTACCCGGCGGAAATAGAAATCGCGCTCAGAAAAATTTCCGCGCACCATGATCCACCGGACAATCTGCGCCGTGAGCCCTTTGTAAGGTGCAATCAGATCTATGATCCAAAGATGATCACCCGATGTCCAATCCGCCGTTTCCAGCGGTTGCCCTGTGATCAGCTTGCGCTCTGCCTCTGGGCCCAGCCAACCCCAGGTGAACATCGCACGGGGCACATCATCAAAGCGAAAGATACGGAATTGCCCGGACACGATGGGCGGCTCCATGTAGGTCCGCAGGGTCGCAACGCTCATCCTGGAATGGCGCGCACTTCGCAACGCCAGAAACGAAAAGTCACCGTACACGCGTAACCTGTCCGCTGATGGGGCTTCGTGATCAGGAAGCGGGTTCCCATGGCTGTCCACCAGGACGCTCACGCAAACTGCTCCATCGTGTGGGAAAGCAGGGTCGCCTCCCACGGGCGCAATGCTGTACGCGCCGTTTCGCCATAGCCATCGTCGGACTGCAATTCGGGGAACAGGGCAAACAGCTCATCCCGCACGGCCTCATCCAACTCGGACAATGTGTAGGCGCCCGGATGGAAACTCTCGGTTGGCGCCCCTTCGGTAAAGATGATCTGATGTTCGTCGAACAGCAGGTGAAAATACTCTACCTCTCCGGTCACATCCGCTTGTCGAATCGAAGATCCGTTCACCAGGCTTTTGGCAGGCACCAAGACCTGGTCTTCTCCGAACAGCAACTGCGCCTGCCATCCCTGCAAGAACATCCGATGCTGGGGTGAGACACTCAACTCGCGCTCGGGCACACCCTCGGCCAATGAGCCGGGTTCGAAAACAATGGGGCGCTTGGTTTCGTCCAGAATAAGTTCGGCCACCGAAAGCTTGCGCGAACCGATCCACCGTACAGCTTGTGGAGCAGCATCAAGCGTTTCTACCAGATCACCGCAGCCCAAAGCCTCGACCCTGACCGGTCCCTTGGTGGTCTGGATCAAAGTTCCCTGCGCAACGCAGATGAGCAGGTTGATGACAACCGTGTCTGTATCGGAACTGCCACCCGACGTGCCCGTAACGGTAAAGCTGACGACCTGATCCGCCCCGGTCGCCAGAACGGCGCCCCAGTCCACGGTAAACGTATAGGTGCCTGTTGTTTCATTGAAATCCAGCGTTCCCAAAGACGGATTGGATAGCGCCGAAAAGCTGTAGCCGCCCGTAGCTTCGCCTAAGGACGCCCCCGAAAACAACGAGACCACATCGAAGTCGCCGCTGACCGTCGTGGCGTTCGACAAACTCAGATCCAGCGTCGCATTCCATACGTCAACGCCGTCGGTGGCCTGACCACCAACATCAGAGATGTTGTAACCCATCTTGAACCTGCTCGATCGCACCTGTTTTCAGGCGCTGAATAGTGTTTTGTAGATATAGATTACTCAAAACACCCCAGGATGTCATGCCGTCCCTGCACGGGTCGGCTTTTACCTGCGCAATTCGTGCAAATTTACCTCAATCAGCCGCGCAACTCCTGCTACGTCATCATTGCGCGCCCCTGTCCCCGCACCCGATAATCGGTCCGAACCAGGAGGACAAAATGGCACTGCAAGAGATCGCAAACCGCATTCAATCGGGACTGTCGGACAAAAGCTTTGATGGCTCGCTGAAATTTGACTGTGGTGACGACGGCGTGATCGTTCTGGCCGACAACACCGCAACCACTCAGGACCGTGATACCGACTGCACCATCCGCATCAGTCAAGACAACCTGGTCAAACTGCTCACCGGCAAGCTGAACCCGATGACGGGCGTGGCCATGGGCAAGCTCAAGATCTCGGGTAATATGGGTGTTGCGATGAAACTGGGATCGCTTTTGGGTTAAGTGAAAAGGGCCGAGCAGATGGCCCTCTTCTTTCTTAGGCTGCGGCGCGGTCATAGACCGGAGCATTGCTTGCAGACTTTACAAGCCGAATGGAGTATTCGGCGTCCGATTTTCGGACATAGCTTTCTGACGATACTGCAATTGGCTCGTGATTGGATGCCTTAAGCGTCCAACGCCAATAACCAGCGACGTCTTTGAATAGAACAAAGTACATGTTCAAATCCTTTCATCAGCAGAGTATCGCACCCGGCATCATTGCCGGATACGATTAGGACGCCGCATCATGCTTGACGAAAGAAACCAAAACTGTGATCGTCACAGTGTCTTAACAGGACTGGCTGTCGTCTACGGCAGTCTTGGGCACCTACTTGAGCGAGTAGGTGCCCTTATGATTCCGAGTCCCGCATTGAGAGTCGAGTCTTTTTTGGTGTTGATGCACAATATATCTACCCACGCTGGCAGAAAGTACGAAATGTTGTGTGTGCGGCTAGGGCAATCAAACTAGATTTTTATCGCCTTCATCTTCTCATAAAACGGCAGCGCTGCCTGTAACACGGGCTGCAAATGCTCCGGTACCTCGGGCAAGCCCTCTTCGGGCTCGGCAAATCCGGTGCTGCGCCAGACCGCGCCGTACCAATGCGACGCCCAGACCCCGTCCTGTGGATGCCCGCCCTGTGGCCAACCAAGCATTTCGGGCGAAAACGGCAGATCAATCGCAACGCACAACCGTTCCAGCATGCCTGCCGGATCATCACGGATGTCGTGGCTATCGATCACCACCGGATCACCGCCCCACCCCTGCACCTCATCAAACAACTCGGCCTGTTGCCAGAACCCGATGTCATCCAGCGTCGGGTTCTCGCGTTTGGCCGCATAGCTGGCGATCACCCGCGCCGGGTGGCGGATCAGGAACACATTGCGCACCTTGCGCATCCAGTCGCGCGGAACACCGGGGATCATGTGTTGGGTCATGTGTTTTTGATACCAGACCGGCCGCGCGCCCGGGGTCGGACCAACCAAAGCTGACGCCACCTGCGCCGGGTCTTGGGGTTGCGAGGTCAGGATCTCCTCTCGCATAGGGTGGTCCAGCCCGGTCATCTGCAGATAGGCCGCATAAAATGGCTCATCCACGACGGCGCAGTCGGTGCGCGCGCCAAAGCTGTACATCATGGCCGTCGAAAGGTTCCGCGGACCAGACCACATCGCTATACGCATTCTGCCCTCGATAGATTGGTGATTGCCTGTCTCCGCACCAAACGCCGAATTGACGCGCATTGCAATCGGAATGCTGGGGTCCCTTGACGGCACGCGGTTCCGCATTCCATCTGCGTCAGACAATCACAAAGGAAGGCTGGAATGGACCGCAGTTTCTGGATCAACCGCTGGGAAGAAAATCGCCTGGGCTGGCATCAAGTGGATGCGCACCATCTGCTGGTCAAGTTTATTGACGCCGCGCCCCTGCCCCAAGGCTCTCGGGTCTTTGTGCCCCTGTGCGGCAAAACCCGCGACATCGGTTGGTTGCTGTCCAAAGGTTACCGCGTCGTCGCAGCAGAACTGAGTGAAATCGCAATCCGCCAATTGTTCGACGATCTGGGGTTCACACCAGAGGTTAAGGATTTGGGCACCCTGAAACATTTCAAGGCGCCGGATCTGGATGTATTTGTTGGCGATGTCTTTGACATTAACCCCGAACAGCTTGGCCCCGTCGACCTTACCCACGACCGCGCTGCCATGGTTGCGTTGCCGGATGATATGCGCGCCAGATACGTCGCACATCTGGCCAATATCACCGACCAAGCGCGGCAGTTCGTCATCTCGTTCGATTATGACCAAAGCCTGATTGCGGGTCCGCCGTTTTCGGTGCCTGAAGGCCAGATCAAGGCAATGTACGGGGGCAGATACACCAAGACGCTGTTGTTCACCCATGACATCCCTGGCGGACTCAAGGGTGTTGCCCCGGCGCAAGAACAAGCCTGGTTGCTGGAAAGGCGGTAACAATCCGTCACCACAGATCACCTGCCCTCACCTCGGCGTGACCTGACATGACAGTGACTTGCTGCGTGATTAATCGACTGTCAGCCTGTGCTCAAAGGAGATTTGCCATGACCCTGACCCACGATCTGAAATCCGACTTCAAAGTGATCGCACTTGTGATCCTGATTACCGCCGCCTCGCTGCTGCGCGTTGGTGCGGCTTCGGCAGCGGGTACGGAAACCCTGACGGTTGCCGGGGGATGCTTTTGGTGCGTCGAATCCGATTTCGAAAGCGTCCCCGGCGTGATCGAGGCCGTCTCGGGCTATACCGGCGGCAAGGCAAAGGACCCGACCTACAAGCAAGTGACAGCAGGCGGAACCGGACATTATGAGGCGGTGCAGATCACGTTTGACCCCGCCAAAGTCTCGCGCGAGCAGCTTTTGACCATGTTTTTCCGCTCGGTTGATCCGACAGATGCAGGCGGTCAGTTCTGCGACCGCGGGGAAAGCTATCGCACCGCGATTTTCGTCTCTAACTCGGGCGAAAAGACCCTCGCAGACAAAATCAAGGCCGAGGCACAGAGTGCATTGGGCCAGAACGTCGTGACGCCCATCCTGTCCGAAAGCACGTTCTATCCGGCTGAGGAATATCACCAGGATTACTACAAAGGTTCGAAACTGGTCTTTACCCGCTTTGGTCCCAAACGTCAGGCGTCGGCCTACAAGGCCTATCGCAACGCCTGTGGTCGCGATCAGCGTGTGAAACAGCTTTGGGGCAGCGACGCACCCTTTGTTGGCAGCTAAAGAATGGCGTCCTGGACGTCTTTGAGGTCCGGGATCACATCCGCCGTCCCGTGCCGCGTGACCATGATGGCTGCGGCACGCATTGCTTGACTGATCGCCTGTGGCATTGGCAAGCCCCGATCCATCCCTGCAAGCACGTAGCCGGTAAAGGTATCGCCTGCCCCGGTGGTGTCCACGGCCTTGACTTTGAAGGCTGGGAAAACCTGATTTTCGCCTGTGTTAGTGTCAAAATACCGCGCGCCATCCGCCCCGAAAGTGACGATGACCTGCGCCACAGGAAGGTCTTGAGGCGCCATGCCCGTCGCCTCTTGAAGCTGCGCCGCTTCAACCTCGTTCAAGATCAGAAAATCCAGATACGGCAAGACCGCCTGCACCGCATCCGCATCAAAGGGAGCAGCGGCATAGCAAACCTTCAGCCCCAACTCGCGGCCCATTTTGACCGCCTCGACCTGTGCGTTGGTTTCGTTCTGCAGAACCAGAATATCCCCTGCCCCGGCTTGAGACATCGCTTGCCCCAATTGATCGGTCGTGATCGCATGGTTCGCTCCGGCAAACAGCAGGATCTGGTTTTCGCCTGACGCCTCGACCGCAATGATGGCGTGGCCGGTTGGTGCCGACACCTCAGCAATCTGCCGGGTGTCCACCCCGTATTCGGTCAGGCGATCAACCGCCCAGCGCCCGTCAGCACCCACAGCCCCAATGTGGCACACATGCGCCCCGGCCCGCGCAGCCGCAACTGACATATTTGCCCCTTTGCCGCCCAGAAACTGCGAGAGTTCAGTTGCGGCCAAGGTTTCCCCCGGTCCGGGCAGATGCGGCACGGCATAGACCATATCCGCATTGATCGAGCCCAGGTTCCAGATCGCCATGGCTTACCCGATGTCGCAAGCGGCCAGAATGGCCATGTTCAGAATGTCGTTGGCCGTCGAACCAGTCGAGCAGATCTGAATAGGCTTGTCGACACCCGACAGGATCGGACCGATCACAGTCGCGCCGCCCATTTCCTGCATCAGCTTGGTCGAGATGCTGGCCGAGTGGCGCGCCGGTACGATCAGAATGTTGGCCGGGCCTGTCAGACGTGAAAACGGATAGGCCTCTTGCTGATGCGCATTCAGGGCCACATCGACGGTCATCTCGCCTTCGTATTCGAAATCAACGCCGCGTTGATCTAGCACTTCGGGCGCAATGTGCATCTTTTCAGCACGTTCCGACACCGGATAACCAAAGGTCGAGAAGCTGACAAAGGCCACGCGCGGATCAAGCCCCATGTGGCGGGCCACTTCGGCTGCGCGTTCTGCAATGTCGGCCAAGTTGTTCTCGTCCGGCCATTCATGCACCAGCGTATCACCGATCAGTACGATCCGGCCCTTGTGCAACAGCGCCGTCACACCGGCTGCGCCGTGGTCAGCGTCGGCGTCAAACACGTGGTTGATCCGATCCAGGCAATGCGCCGACTTGCGCGTCGCACCGGTTACCAGACCATCGCCATGCCCATGCGCCAACATCAACGCCGAGAACACATGTCGATCACGTGCAGCCAAGCGATGAATATCCTTGCCGTCAAACCCCTTACGCTGCAGGCGTTTGTAGAGGAAGTTCTTGTAGGTATCGAGATGCATGGTGTTGGCGGCGTTCACCACCTCCAGCTCGCGCACTGCGTCACCCAACCCAGCAGCCTCGAGCTTTTCTTTGACATCATCCTGACGACCAACAACCAACGCCTTGCCAAAGCCCGATCGCTGATACATCACCGCTGCCCGCAGCACGCGGGGGTCGTCACCTTCGGCAAAGATCATCCGGCTTTGTGCTTGGCGTGCACGGGCGTTCAGGCCGCGCAGGATGCTCGCAGTTGGGTCCATCCGAGATTTCAGGCTCAGCTCATACGCGTCCATGTCTATGATCGGGCGACGCGCTGCGCCGGTGTCCATGCCGGCCCGGGCCACAGCCGGCGGGATGCGATAGATCAGACGTGGGTCAAACGGCGTCGGGATGATGTAGTCGCGGCCAAAGGTCAGCGACTTACCATAAGCCATCGCCACCTCATCCGGCACATCCTCGCGCGCGAGTTGCGCAAGCGCATGGGCACAGGCGATCTTCATCTCGTCATTGATGGCGCGGGCGTGGATATCCAGCGCGCCGCGGAACAGATAGGGGAAACCCAGCACGTTGTTGACCTGGTTCGGATAATCCGACCGACCCGTCGCCACGATGGCATCTACACGCACCTCGTGCGCCTCTTCTGGCGTGATCTCGGGATCGGGGTTTGCCATGGCAAAGATCACAGGGTTGTCGGCCATTGCCGCCACCATGTCCTGTGTGACCGCGCCCTTGACGGACACACCCAGAAATACGTCTGCGCCTTTCATCGCCTCTTCCAGGGTCCGCAACTCAGTGGTGACGGCGTGAGCCGACTTCCACTGGTTCATCCCCTCGGTCCGGCCCTGATAGATCACACCCTTGGTGTCGCAGACGATACAGTTTTCGTGCCGCGCGCCCATCGACTTGAGCAGCTCGATACATGCGATACCGGCAGCACCGGCACCGTTCAGAACGATTTTAACGTCTTCGATTTTCTTGCCCGAGATGTGCAGCGCATTTAGCAAACCCGCCGCACAGATCACGGCCGTGCCGTGCTGGTCGTCGTGGAAAACCGGGATGTCCATCTCTTCTTTCAGGCGCTGCTCGATTATGAAGCATTCCGGCGCCTTGATATCTTCGAGGTTGATACCGCCAAAGGTCGGCCCCATCAGCCTGACTGCGTTGATGAACGCCTCGGTGTCCTCGGTGTCCAGCTCGATATCGATCGAGTTCACGTCAGCAAACCGTTTGAAAAGGACCGATTTGCCCTCCATCACCGGTTTCGAGCCCAGCGCGCCCAAGTTCCCCAAACCCAGAACCGCCGTACCATTCGAAATCACCGCCACAAGGTTGCCCTTGTTGGTGTAATCATAGGCTGTTTCGGGGTTTGCCGCGATGGCCTCGCAAGGAACGGCAACCCCTGGGGAATAGGCCAGCGACAGATCGCGCTGTGTGGTCATCGGGACCGTGGCCTGCACCTCCCACTTGCCGGGGGTGGGGTCCAGGTGAAAGGCCAGCGCCTCTTGATCGGTAATTTTCGCTTTAGGCATCGGATCGGTCGTTCTTTTTACAGTTCGGGCTTTTTGCCTCATAGCGCAGGCAGCACGCAGTCTCAACGACAATGCGTTTTCGGCTTTCGCCGGACTGGACGGATTTGTAAGGTCTCGCTCGGTCCAGTCGGAGAAAGTACCCGTGTCCACTGTCACACCCATGATGGCGCAATACCTCGAAATCAAAGAGGCCCACGCCGATGCCCTGCTGTTTTACCGCATGGGTGATTTTTACGAGATGTTCTTTGACGACGCTGTCGACGCGGCACAGGCGCTTGATATTGCGCTGACCAAACGTGGCAAACACAACGGCGACGACATCCCGATGTGCGGCGTGCCGGTTCACGCAGCCGAAGGGTATCTGCTGACGCTGATCCGCAAAGGGTTCCGCGTCGCCGTCTGTGAACAGATGGAAAGTCCGGCCGAGGCCAAGAAAAGAGGCTCTAAATCGGTGGTTCGGCGCGATGTTGTGCGCCTGGTGACCCCTGGCACCTTGACCGAAGATGCCTTGCTCGAGGCGCGTCGCCACAACTTTTTGGTGGCCTATGCCGAGGTACGCGACAGCGCGGCGCTCGCCTGGGCTGACATCTCGACCGGTGCGTTCCACGTCATGACCGTATCAAAGCAACGGTTGGGGCCGGAACTGGCGCGCCTTGCTCCGTCCGAGCTGCTGGTTGTGGACGAGCCTGTGTTTCAAAACCTGCGTCCGCTAGCGGATGATTTCAAAATTCCGCTGACGCCAATGGGCAAAGCCAGTTTTGACAGCACCGGCGCTGAAAAGCGCCTACAAGAGCTGTTCAAGGTCGGCTCGCTGGATGGGTTTGGCAAATTCTCGCGGCCCGAGCTGTCGGCCATGGGCGCGCTGGTCGATTATCTTGAGATCACCCAAAAAGGCAAACTGCCGCTGCTGTTGCCCCCCGAACAGGACAGCGAAGACCGGGTGATGCAGATCGATGCGGCGACACGGCGCAATCTGGAACTGACCCGCTCTCTGAATGGCGACAAATTCGGCTCGCTCTTGTCCGTCATCGACCGCACGGTGACACCGGGCGGTGGCCGTCTTCTGGAGCAGAGGATTTCCAGCCCCTCACGCAAGCTCGACACCATTCACGCCCGCCTCGCTGCGCTGGATTTCTGTGTCGAGCAATCTTCGCTGGCGGAACAGCTGCGCGACAGCCTGCGCAAGACGCCGGATTTGGACCGTGCCCTGTCCCGGCTTGCGCTTGATCGTGGCGGCCCGCGTGATCTGGCCGCAATCCGCAATGGGTTGATCCAGGCCGAAGATATCGCTGCCTCGACCGATGGCATCGACTTACCTAATTTGATGGTCCAAGCCACTGCCAACCTGCGCGGCTTTGATGACCTGTTGGGGTTGCTCGACTCCTCGCTGGTTGCCGAACCGCCCCTGCTCGCCCGTGATGGCGGCTTCATCGCACCGGGGTTTGACACAGAACTGGACGAGGCCCGCACCCTGCGCGACGAAGGGCGTTCGGTCATCGCCGGCTTTCAACAAAAATACGCCGAGCACACCGGCATCACTTCGCTCAAGATCAAGCACAACAACGTGCTGGGCTATTTCATCGAAACCACAGCGACGCACGCTGACAAGATGCTCAGCGCGCCATTCTCTGAAACTTACATCCACCGCCAAACCACGGCTAATCAGGTTCGGTTCACCACTGTCGAACTCAGCGAGATCGAAACCCGCATTCTGAACGCTGGAAATCTGGCGCTTGAGATTGAAAAGAGGCTCTATCAAAGGCTTTCTGAAGAAATCTTGGCCCAAGCCGCTCTGCTCAACCAAGCGGCACGTGGTCTGGCAGAGCTTGATCTTGCCACATCTCTGGCGGATCTGGCGCGGGGCGAAAATTGGTGCCGACCCCATGTCGACAACACCCGGTCATTTAACATAACCGGGGGCCGTCATCCGGTTGTTGAGCGAGCGCTTCAACAGCAATCAGGCGACGCTTTCATCGCAAACGATTGCGATCTGACCGCAAATGGCGGCGCGGCGGTCTGGCTTTTGACCGGCCCCAACATGGCTGGTAAATCAACCTTCCTGCGCCAGAACGCCCTGATTGCCTTGCTCGCCCAAATGGGCAGTTATGTCCCCGCCGAACAGGCCGAGATCGGGCTAGTGAGCCAATTGTTCAGCCGCGTCGGCGCCTCGGACGATCTGGCACGCGGGCGCTCGACCTTCATGGTCGAGATGGTGGAAACCGCCGCGATTCTCAATCAGGCCGACGAGCGCGCCTTGGTCATCCTGGACGAAATCGGCCGTGGCACCGCAACATATGACGGCCTGTCGATTGCCTGGGCGACGTTGGAGCATCTGCACGCCACCAACAGTTGCCGCGCCCTGTTTGCCACGCATTATCATGAGCTTACCGCCCTTGCCGGTAGTCTGAAAGGTGTCGAAAACGCCACCGTCGCAGTCAAAGAGTGGGAAGGCGAAGTGATCTTCTTGCACGAAGTGCGCAAAGGCGCCGCTGACCGGTCTTACGGTGTTCAGGTTGCTCAGCTGGCCGGCCTTCCTCCATCCGTGGTTGAACGGGCCCGTGTGGTTCTGGATCAACTGGAACAGAACGAGCGCGAAGGCGGCAAGCAAAAGGCGCTGATCGACGATTTGCCGCTCTTTTCCGCTGCGCCGCCCCCACCGCCGCCAGCCGTCAAGGCCTCTGCCGTAGACGGCATGCTCGATGAGATCCACCCTGACGAGCTGAGCCCGCGTGAAGCGTTGGATCTGATCTATAAACTGAAAGAGGCGGCCAAATCCTGACCGCCCCTTCCTTTTCTCAAAATATGCGAGCCCTTAACCAGCGGGCGTCGAGCTTACGCCAACCTGCGCCGGGCGCAGCAGTCGGTCGTGCAGCATGAAGCCTTCGGCAGACACCTGAATGATGTCGCCAGCTCGGGTACCGGGCACGGGGGCCTCAAACATCGCTTCGTGCATCTGCGGGTCAAAGCGATCACCAACCTCGGGTGACACGATTTGAATACCGTGCTTGCCAAACACATCCAGCAACGCGCGCATGGTCAGTTCGACACCTTCGATCAGGGCCGCCGAAACCTCTCGCTGCTCATCCGTTGCTGCCTCAAGACCGCGCTTGAGGTTGTCATAAACGGGCAGCATGTCACGGGCCAGTTTCGAACCACCATAGTTCTCGGCATCACGACGGGCTTTGTCGCCACGCTTGCGGGCGTTTTCCGCATCCGCCAGCGCGCGCATGAACTTGTCTTTGTATTCATCCCGTTCAGCGCGCAGCTCGTCGAGTTCGGCTGCTTCGCCACTGATTTCCGCCAATTCTTCGGCCAGCTCTTCGGCTTCGGCCGTTGCGATGTCATCCAGAAAATCTTCGTTCTTTGGCTCTGCCATCTTTCTACCTCTAACTCCGGTCCGATACGAGCTTGCCGACCAACTGCGCGGTATAGTCAACGATGGGCACGATCCGACCGTAATTCAGGCGCGTCGGGCCAATCACCCCAACCGCACCGATGATCTTTCGATCAGCGTTCATATATGGAGACACCACCAAAGAGGAGCCCGAAAGTGAAAAAAGTTTGTTCTCAGACCCGATAAAAATGCGCACACCGTCGCCGTCTTCGGTCAGTTCCAGAAATTCAGCGATGTCCCGCTTGCGTTCCAGGTCGTCAAACAGGGATCTGATCCGCTCCAGCTCTTCTTCTTGCCCTGTGTCCGCCAACAGATTCGCCCGCCCCCGCACGATCAAACGCGCTGAATCCTGCCCCTCGGCGTCCCAGACGGCCAGGCCGCCTTCGACCATCTCGCGGGCCAGCACGTCGATCTCTTGTTTGCGAGCGGTGATCTGCGATTGGATAACAGTGCTCACTTCGCTGAGGGTCCGCCCCTCGATCAGAGAATTCAGGAAATTCGCTGCCTCTCGCATCGAACTGGGCGTTTGACCTGGCGGCGGCGTAAACAGGCGGTTTTCCACGTGCCCATCAGCAAAGACCAGAACCACCAACGCGCGATCATGGGCCAGCGACACAAACTCGATATGCTTGATCTCGGCCTCGTGCTTGGGTGTCAGCACCAAGGATGCACCTTGTGTCACCCCTGACAACACTGATCCAACACGATCCAGCAACCCGCTGACATCGGCCGAGTTACTGTCCACCGTCGCGTCGATCTTTTTGCGATCCGCCGCGTTCAGATCACCGACCTCAAGCAACCCATCAACGAACATCCGCAACCCCATTTGCGTCGGCACCCGGCCGGCACTGACATGGGGGCTGTCGAGGAGTCCCAGAAACTCCAGATCCTGCATCACGTTGCGGATCGTCGCGGCGCTGACCTTTTCGCTGAGCGTACGGGTCAAGGTCCGGCTGCCCACCGGATCGCCACTGTCCAGATAACCCTCGACAATCAACCGGAACACTTCGCGCGAGCGGTCGTTCATCTCATCCAGAATTTTGCTCGCATCACTCATTGGGCTTCTCCGGCTTTGACGTCATTAAATCCCACCAGCGGCAAAGGTCAATCGGGGTTGCCCCCTGCGCTGACCAGAGTTATCCCCAAGCCAGCAAACAAAGGATTTCCAATGCGACCCTCTGGACGTGATCTGAACCAAATGCGCGCCGTTTCCATCGAGACCGGCTTTACCAAACATGCCGAAGGCTCTTGCCTGATCAAGATGGGCGACACGCACGTGTTGTGCACCGCCACCATCGAAGACCGCGTGCCTCCCTTTATCAAAGGATCCGGCCTGGGTTGGGTTACAGCAGAATATGGGATGCTTCCCCGCGCAACCAATACCCGGATGCGCCGCGAGGCTGCCAGCGGCAAACAAGGTGGCCGCACGGTTGAGATCCAGCGCCTGATCGGCCGTGCCCTACGCGCCGGCGTTGACCGCGTTGCTTTGGGCGAGCGCCAGATCACCGTCGATTGTGACGTGATCCAGGCCGACGGCGGCACCCGCTGTGCGTCGATCACTGGCGGCTGGGTTGCGCTGCGTTTGGCGGTCAACAAGCTGATGAAAGCCGGCGACGTGATTTCCGATCCGTTGGTTGATCCGGTCGCCGCCGTGTCCTGCGGCATCTACGCCGGCCAGCCGGTGCTGGATCTGGACTACCCCGAAGACTCTGAAGCCGGCGTTGACGGCAACTTTATCATGACCGGTTCGGGCAAGCTGATCGAAGTGCAGATGAGCGCCGAGGGTTCAGTGTTCAGCCGCGCGCAAATGGATCAGCTGATGGATCTGGCTGAAAAAGGTGTAGGTGAACTGGCCGCGATGCAAAAGGCCGCCACCGCATGACCCGTGCATTCGATGGCGATACGCTGGTTTTTGCCACCCACAACAAGGGCAAGTTGGAGGAGATGGAACATCTCCTCACGCCCTTTGGGGTCAAGGTTGTGGGCGCCGCCGAGATGGATCTGCCCGAACCGGAAGAGACCGAAGACACCTTTGTCGGCAACGCCCGGATCAAAGCGCACGCCGCGGCCAAGGCCACCGGCCTGCCTTGTCTTTCGGATGACAGCGGAATCACCATCGATGCTTTGAACGGGGCCCCCGGTGTCTATACCGCCGATTGGGCTGAAACCGGCAATGGCCGCGACTTTGTCATGGCCATGACCCGTGCGCACAACGAGCTTGAGGCGATCAACGCCGCCCATCCCCGTCTTGCCCAATTTCGCAGCACGCTGGTGGTGGCTTGGCCTGACGGGCATGACGAGGTGTTCGAAGGCGTCGCACCCGGTCACCTGACCTGGCCCATGCGCGGCGATCAGGGTTTTGGGTATGACCCGATGTTTGTCCCCGAAGGACATGACATCACCTTTGCCGAGATGGATCGCTGGGAAAAGAACAAGATCAGCCACCGCGCGCTTGCGGTGCAAAAGTTCGTAAAGGGCTGTTTTGGCGGATGATTGGCAAAACGGGGGCTTTGGCCTGTATGTCCACTGGCCGTTTTGCGAGGCCAAATGCCCCTATTGCGACTTCAACAGCCACGTCAGCCGGAAAATAGACCAATCCGCCTGGGTTGACGCCTATCTGCTGGAGCTCGAGCGCTACGCTGCTCAAACGCCGGGGCGGGTTCTGAATACAGTCTTCTTTGGCGGCGGCACCCCATCTTTGATGGCCCCTGAAACAGTTGACGCCGTCATACAGGCCGCGCGTGGACATTGGCATGCCGCAAACGACATGGAAATCACGCTCGAGGCCAATCCGGGGTCGGTCGAGGCCGGCCGCTTTGCCGGCTATCGTGATGCTGGCGTCAACCGGGTCTCGATGGGTATTCAGGCGCTGAACAACGAGGACCTACGACGTCTGGGTCGTATCCATACGGTGGCCGAGGCGCAAAAGGCCTTTGACGTCGCCCGAAATTGCTTTGATCGGGTCAGTTTTGATCTGATCTATGCCCGCCAGCATCAAACCCTGGCGGACTGGCAGGCCGAATTGAAACAGGCGCTGTCCATGGCCATAGATCACCTGTCACTTTATCAGCTTACGATCGAACAAGGCACAGCCTTTGGCGATCGATATGCCGTTGGGAAACTGCGCGGCCTGCCCGAAGACGACACCTCGGCCGACATGTATATGGCCACGCAAGAGATCTGCGAAGCTGCCGGACTACCGGCGTATGAGATTTCAAACCATGCCAAACCCGGAGCAGAATCTCAGCACAACCAAGTCTACTGGCGGTATGGCGACTATGTCGGCATTGGCCCGGGATCACATGGGCGTCTGACGATAGATGGCGAAAAATTCGCAACTGAATCACATTTGAACCCGTCCATGTGGCTCAATCAGGTGAGCAATGCCACCGGTGAATCGGTAAGAACATCGCTAGGCACACAAGATCAGGCTAATGAATACCTGATGATGGGGCTTAGATTGGTTCAGGGAATAGATATGGATCGATTTCAGGCTCTCTCCTCAACGCCTGTTCCGCAAGATCGTCTGGACTATCTGAAAGATATTGGAATGATCGAACATGTGGGCTCTACGCTAAAGGCAACCAAAGAAGGACGCGCTGTTTTGAACGCCGTCATTCGGGAATTATTGGTGGATTAACAGTATGCGTGTGGTTTGGGTTATTCTAGGGAGCCTTTGCGTGGCGCTTGCCATGATTGGCGTGGTTCTTCCCCTGCTCCCAACAGTTCCCTTCCTTCTGCTAGCCGCCTTTTGTTTTGCCCGATCTTCCGAGCGCCTTCATGATTGGCTGCTGTCGCATCAAGTCTTTGGCCCAATGATCATCGACTGGAACACAAACGGCGCCATTCGCCCGGCCGCGAAAAAAGCCGCAACCCTGTCAGTTGCGGCTGTCTTTGGTTTGTCACTGGCATTTGGGTTGGCAACCCACATCCTGATCATTCAGGCGGTCACACTCGGCGCGGTCCTGATTTTCATCTGGACCCGTCCTAGCGGCTAAGTTTGGCGCACAAATCGTCGAGCTGATCCAGGTTCTCATACGTCAAGACCACCTGCCCTGCTTCCGTGCCGGCCTTGTGATTGATCGCAACCTTCATTGCCAAGATGGCGGACAGGTCTTTTTCCAGCGCACGCGTATCAGCATCCTTTTCCGAACCTGAGCTACGCGCTTTTGGGGCAGCTGTAGGCGCATCCTTTTGCTGCTGACGTTTCACCAAAGCTTCTGTCGCACGGACAGACAAACCGTCACGTATAACAATCTTGGCCAACTCGGACGGATTCTCTGAGGTAATCAGAGCACGCGCGTGACCAGCAGACAGCAATCCATCAACAACCATCTGCTGAACATCTTCGGGCAAAGCCAAAAGACGCAGAAGGTTCGCAATATAGCTGCGGCTCTTACCCAAAGCCTCAGCCAGTTTTTCCTGAGTATGACCAAAGCGATCCATCAACTGCCGAAATCCTGCCGCCTCTTCCACGGCGTTCAAGTCAGCACGCTGGATGTTCTCGATAATTGCAATTTCCAGAACTTCGGTATCGTCCAGCTCGCGCACCAAAACCGGTACATCATGGAGCTGCGCCAACTGTGCCGCACGCCACCGCCGCTCACCCGCAACAATCTCGTAGTTGCCGCCTTCAAGCGACCGAACAATCAAAGGCTGAAGAATGCCCTTTTCCTTGATTGATGCGGCCAAATCATCCAAGTCGTCCTGCTTGAATGTGCGACGTGGCTGATCAGGGTTTGCTTGCAGCTTTTCAATTGGAACCGTGATATCGGCCCGGCGCGGCGTGCTTGTGCTGATATCCTCCTCCGGTGTTACATCAGCCATAAGCGCTGATAGCCCGCGTCCCAACCCCCGGGGTTTTCCCTTGTTTGTAGCCATTTCTGCTTCTCCCCTTTACGCGGAAATCTTATTGTCTTTTACCATGAGCTCCCCCGCCAACTCACGATAGGCTTGAGCACCCAATGAGTTCGGATCATAGCTCAAAACTGGAAGTGCGTAAGAAGGCGCTTCGCTGACCCGAACGTTTCTGGGGATCTTGGTTTCGAAGACTAGATCACCCAAATTGTCCCTGGCATCAGCCTCTACTTGCTGCGACAAGTTGTTTCGCCGATCAAACATCGTCAGAACAATCCCCTCTATTCGCAGCTGAGGATTTGCAGTTTGCCGCACTTCGCGGATCGTCAACATCAATTGGGACAAACCTTCCAGAGCAAAGAATTCACTTTGCAGCGGGACCAGGACAGAGTGTGCTGCTACCATCGCATTGACAGTCAGCAGGTTCAAAGACGGCGGGCAATCAACAAGAATATAGTCCCAGCCAAAGGCGTCCATCGCAGTTTGACGCAGGGCATCGTGGAGCAAAAAACTCCTTTTTTCATTGGAAACCAGTTCAATGTCAGCCGAGCTTAGATCAACGGTTGCTGGAATTATCGAAAGACCATCGAAGTCGGTACTATGGATGACTTCTTCGGGTGCAGCGTCATCAACCAGAAGATCATAGCTGGTTTGGGTGCGATCAGATCTTTCGATACCCAGCCCTGTCGACGCATTTCCCTGAGGATCAAGATCAACGACAAGAACACGCATACCGCGTTCGACCAAAGCTGCGGCCAAATTGATTGTTGTTGTAGTCTTCCCAACTCCGCCCTTTTGATTGGCAACCGCAATGATTTTTGGTCCATCAGGACGGGACAGATCGTGCACGCTCGATTCCCTTGATTTTAAGGATTACGGCCTGGGGTTCAGTGATACTAGTAATCGTATCCACCTCAAATTGCCAATCTCTTTGCGCCTCACTGACCTCTTTTTTCCAAGTTGCGCCCTTGGGAAAAATCGCCACACCCGCTGGGTTGAGGTGACGTTCGCAAAACGCCATCAGTCCACTCAGATTTGTGAGCGCCCTCGCTGAAATCACATCTGCATGTTGCGGTTCAACTTGCTCGATTCGCTTACTAATTACCCTAAAGTCAGACGATGTTTCACGTGAAACATTCCTTAGAAAAGCGGATTTCCTCTGATCGCTTTCCACCAGAGTAACTGACGTATCCGCAGAAAACTCATTGGCAAGAATAGAGATCACAGCGCCAGGGAAGCCGCCGCCACTCCCTAGATCCAACCAAGATTTTGAAGTTTCTATGCAAGTGAACAACTGAACAGAATCCACGATATGCCTAGGCCAGATATCATCCAAGCTCTTGCGAGACACCACATTGATCGCGGGATTCCACTTCTTCACCAGAGCTACATAGGTTTCCAGGCGTTTAAATGTTTCACGTGAAACATTCAGTCCGGTCGCTCTCTCAAAGGCATCCTTCTTCATGCCGATTTCACTCGCCGCATTCGTTTCAGTCGCGCGAACAACAGAGCCATAGCTGCTGGGGTCATGCCTTCAATTCGACCCGCTTGAGCCAAATTCCCGGGCTGATGTCTCTTGAGCTTTTGTTTAAGCTCATTGGACAACCCCTCTAACACATCGTAGGAAAAATCAGCGGGAATCTGAAGATCCTCTTCCTTCCTTAGTGTTTCGACGTCATTCTTCTGGCGAGCAATGTAGTTCGCATACAAGGCATCTCGTTCTATTTGTCTCTGTATAGAAACATCGACCTGGGACAACTCAGGAATTAGGTTTTGAAGGTCAGCAAACTTGACATCGGGAAAAGCCAAGACCGCCATCCCTGTCCTTTTATTGCCATCTTGATTGACAGAAATTCCAGATTCAGTCAGCTGTTTCGGGGTGAATTCGCTTGAATTCAACGCAATAGTTGCTTCGTGCAGAGCGTCCATCTTTTCAACGAATTGACGTTTTCGCTCTTCTGAAACGCACCCAATTTCGAGTCCAAGACCCGTCAAGCGTTGATCTGCGTTGTCTGCCCGCAAAGACAGCCGAAACTCAGCCCGAGATGTAAACATGCGATAGGGCTCTGCAACACCACGTGTCGTCAAGTCGTCGATCATAACGCCGATATAGCTGTTAGATCTGCTGAAGTGGATCGGTTCTTCGTGTCGAGCTGCAAGAGCCGCATTCAACCCAGCCACCAATCCTTGTGCGGCTGCCTCTTCATACCCTGTGGTACCGTTGATTTGCCCTGCCAGATAGAGATTTTGCATCGACTTTAACATCAGTTGCGAGTTCAGCGATCTCGGATCCACGTAGTCATATTCAATCGCATACCCGAGCTGTAGAATCTCGGCCTTTTCAAGCCCAAGAATTGAACGGACATAGTCGACCTGTACATCTTTCGGCAAAGAGGTCGATATCCCGTTCGGGTACACAGTGTGGCTTGTCACGCCTTCGGGTTCCAGAAAGATCTGGTGAGATGTCTTTTCAGCAAATCGGACAATTTTGTCTTCAATTGATGGGCAGTACCGTGGACCAATGCCGTCGATATGCCCCCCATACATTGCAGATCGCTCTAGGTTCTCTCGAATAATATCGTGCGTTCTTTCATTGGTATGAGTGATCGCACATGAAATTTGGGGTGCAGACACCGCGGTCGACAGAAAAGAGAAGAAGGTTGGATCATCATCACCTTCTTGTCTGTCCAAGCCCTCCCAATTGATTGTGCGGCCATCCAATCTAGGTGGCGTACCGGTTTTCAATCGTCCAAGCTCAAGGCCGAGGTCTTGAATTCGCTCAGCCAACTTTATTGATGGACGATCTCCCATTCGACCACCGGGATGAGAGACATCCCCTATATGGACGACCCCGCGCAGGAATGTACCTGATGTCAGTATGACGGAATGCGCTGTGATTTGGCTTCCATCTGAAAGTTCTACTCCTGTCGCCCGTTGTCCGTCTGTCTGAATATCTACAACTTCGCCGAAAACGAGGTCCAAGTTTTCTTGTGCGTGGGTAGCTGCCAACATTTCACGCCGATAGATCTCGCGATCAGCCTGGGCTCGTGGTCCTTGAACTGCTGGTCCCTTTCGCCGATTCAGTAGGCGAAATTGAATGCCTGCAAAGTCTGCCACACGGCCCATGACGCCGTCCAGCGCGTCAATTTCGCGAACCAGGTGACCCTTTCCCAATCCGCCAATTGCTGGATTGCACGACATCACACCGATGTCAGTTTCAGCCAGTGTTACCAAAGCCGTGCGTGCGCCCATCCGGGCAGATGCATGCGCAGCTTCAGCCCCCGCGTGCCCTGCTCCAATCACCACCACGTCAAAGTCAAAATGTTTCACGTGAAACACTCCTTACTTACCAAGGCAAAAGCTGGCAAAGATCTCGTCCAGCAAGTTTTCAACATCAATACGACCAACCAAGGATTCAAGAGCTCGGATCGCCGTTCGAATTTCCTCGGCTCCAATATCATACTGATCTTCGCCAAACTCGAGAACTCTCCTCACTTCGATCAGCGCGAGATGTGCACGTGTCATAGCTTCTTTGTGCCGTTCACGAGTGGCGATCCCAGCACTTGCACTGCGGTTCAGAAGACGCTCAGATACCTGAGAAACAAGTTGATCCACACCCTTGCCACTTTTTCCCGAGACGGAAGCAATAGAGGCCGAGTGCAGATCGCCTTTTGCCAGGACAACAATATCTTGTTCATCAGGTTCAAACTCAGGTGCATCATCCTGGTTTTCCAACAGAAAAACGCGAAGATCCGCAGCCATGGCTCGCTTGCGCGCCAGGGCAATGCCCATATTTTCAACTACATCGTCGGTTTCACGAATACCCGCAGTATCTAACAAGGTCACTGGCAACCCGGCTAAATCCATACGCACCTCGATAACATCACGTGTCGTGCCTGCATACTCTGACGTGATCGCGGCGTCGCGACCTGCCAGCGCATTCAACAACGTGGATTTTCCGACGTTTGGTTTACCGATGATGGCCACTTCGAACCCCGTGCGAATTCGTTCGGCGATTTGCACGCCTGAAATTTGCTGGGACAAATCGGATGCCACAGCATCAAGAAGGTCATTCACCTCGGGTGTCACATCAGTGGGCACCTCTTCGTCCGCAAAGTCGATAACAGCCTCAAGCAATGATGCCGCTCGAATCAAGTCGCGGCGCCAGCGTTCGGCAAGCTGCCCCAACTCTCCTTTAAGCACAGTTTGTGCCTGTCGACGCTGCGCTTCGGTTTCGGCATCGATCAGATCGGCCAAGCCTTCGACCTGAGCCAAATCCATCTTGCCGTTCTCCAGAGCTCTTCTGGTAAACTCGCCCGGTTCTGCCAACCGCACGTTGGGCAATTCAGACAAGGCCACTATGACAGAATTGACCACTGCCATACTGCCGTGCACATGCAGTTCAACGACGTCTTCACCGGTGAAACTGGCCGGGCCCTGGAACGTCAGAACCAATGCTTCGTCCAACCGATCACCTGTGGAATCTCGTAGGATTCTCAGGCTCATACCGCGAACTGGTAATGGTTTGGTCGACAGGGATTGTGCAGCTACATAGGCACCGTGACCCGAGATACGGATCACGGAAACGCCGGCTTTGCCGGGGGCGCTGGCCAAGGCAAAGATCGTATCCATTCCAGTGGCCTCGCTGTTCAGACCGGTGTCAGGTGTTCATCGAGTCGAAGAATTCGCCGTTTGTCTTGGTTTGTTTCAACTTCGACAACAAGAACTCGATCGCGTCCGTTGTACCCATCGGGTTCAGGATACGGCGCAGGACAAATGTCTTCTGAAGGTCCAGCTTGTCGACCAGAAGGTCCTCTTTTCGGGTACCGGACTTAAGGATGTCGATCGCCGGGAACACGCGTTTGTCCGCAATCTTACGATCTAGAACGATCTCTGAGTTACCTGTACCTTTGAATTCTTCAAAGATGACTTCGTCCATACGAGAGCCCGTATCGATCAGTGCGGTCGCGATGATGGTCAGCGAACCACCCTCTTCGATGTTCCGGGCGGCCCCAAAGAAGCGTTTCGGACGCTGCAATGCGTTGGCATCGACACCACCGGTAAGCACTTTACCCGATGAAGGCACAACAGTGTTGAAGGCCCTACCAAGTCTTGTTATCGAATCAAGTAGGATAACAACATCTCGTTTATGCTCGACCAGACGCTTGGCCTTTTCGATCACCATCTCGGACACGGCCACGTGGCGAGTTGCAGGTTCATCAAAGGTAGAGGAGACGACCTCGCCCTTCACCGAGCGCTGCATGTCGGTCACTTCTTCGGGACGTTCGTCGATCAGCAGGACGATCAAGTAGCACTCGGGGTGGTTTTTTTCGATCGAGTTGGCGATGTTCTGCAGGATCACGGTTTTACCGGTCCGCGGCGGCGCCACGATGAGCGAACGCTGACCCTTACCAATCGGCGCCACCAGGTCGATGACACGGGCTGAGCGATCCTTGATGGTGGGATCCTCGACTTCCATCTTCAGACGCTCATCCGGGTACAGAGGCGTCAGGTTGTCGAACGCGATCTTGTGCTTGGCCTTCTCAGGGTCTTCAAAGTTGATCTTGGTGACATTGGTCAGCGCAAAATAACGTTCGTTGTCCAGCGGCGCCTTGATCACCCCGTCGATGGTGTCCCCGGTGCGCAGGCTGTACTGGCGGATCATGTCAGGCGAGACATAGATGTCATCAGGGCCCGGCAGATAGTTCGCTTCCGGAGAACGCAGGAAGCCAAAACCGTCTTGCAGCACCTCGAGCACGCCATCGCCTGAAATCTCCCATCCCTCGTCCGCGCGTTCGCGCAGGATCTGGAACATCATTTCGCCTTTGCGCATGGTCGATGCGTTTTCGATCTCAAGCTCTTCGGCCATCGACAACAGGTCTTTGGGGCTCTTGGCCTTGAGATAGGCAAGCGACAGGGATTCAGCAGACATGATCAAACACCCTTTGACCGCGATTGCGCGGCATGGACAGATATAAGTACGGAAGACACGTAACCCGGACGGGTCAGTTGTCCCCTACATAGGGGTGCGTGACAGTGGAGTCAAACTGCCGTCAGAATTTCAAAATGACCGACAGCACGATGATGACCATCAAAACGGTCGGAACCTCATTCATGAGGCGGTATGTGCGCCCTGAGAGGGTATTGGTCCCCTCTTCCAAGCTGCGATGTTGCTTGAGCAGCCAATGATGGAACCAGGTCATCGCCAGAACCGATGCACCTTTGGTCCAGGGCCAGATCCACGACCAGTCGACGATACCCGGTGTAAAGACCATGATCAGACCGCAGACCCAGGTCACGATCATTGCCGGTCGCATGATGATCCGCAAAAGCTTCTCTTGCATCATCAGAAAGATTTCAGGTGCTCCCCGAACTTTCTTAGCTTGCTCGACATGATGCACGAACAGGCGGGGGAGATAGAACAGCCCCGCCATCCACGAGATGACTGCCATGATGTGCAGGGATTTGACCCATGGGTAAATCGTGAACAGGAAATCGGTCATGGATATCTCGCGGCTCGGGTTCCGGGATACCTAATAAAAAAGAAAGAAAGAAAAAAGGATGATGATTTTTGTAGGTAGCCCGATTTTCGTGGATAACTCATCTATCCTGTCAGTTTTCCCCATGTGGGAAAGATGGCAGGTGTCCATGCGTGGTTTCCCCACATTCAATAAAATCAGTTTAAAAACAATACCTTGATCCAAGTCAAACTTGGAGATCCTGGGGATAAGCTTGCGGGTAACTTGGGGTGATCGGGTTATCCACGGGATTCAAGTTATCCTTGTCCCGAAAGGATACAACTCGAACGACTCAGAGATGTTTTTCGCAATACTCCGGGGGTTGCGTGGCAAGCGGAAAGTCATACAAACCATCCGAAATCGCTCAAAGACTTGCCCAAGGGGTTATCCACATGACTGTCCCCATCGTCCTCGCCTCTGGCTCAACCATCCGGGCGCAGCTGCTGCGCAACGCAGGTGTCCCTTTTGAAGTTAATGTGCCCCGTGTTGATGAAGATACTGTTAAAAATGCACTGATCGCGGAAGAGGCCCCGCCCCGCGACATCGCTGATGCCCTGGCCGAGCTCAAGGCGCGCAAGATCAGTCTGAAAACACCAGGTGCGTTGGTTCTGGGCTGTGACCAGGTTTTGGACTTTCAGGGACAGCTTCTGTCCAAGCCGGCCTCGCCGGATCAAGCGTTTGATCAGCTCAAGGCGATGCGCGGTCAACGTCACATGCTGTTGTCAGCGGCTGTGATCTATGAAAACGGCGAACCGATCTGGCGTCACGTGGGTCAGGTGCGTTTACGGATGCGGGCGAGTTCGGACACCTATCTGCGCTCTTATGTTGATCGGAACTGGGACAGCATTCGCCATGCGGTTGGGGCCTACAAACTCGAAGAAGAGGGTGTACGTTTGTTCACAACCATTGACGGGGACTATTTTAACGTTTTGGGTATGCCCCTGTTAGAGCTGCTCAATTTCCTGACGTTGCGGGGGGTGATCGAACAATGACGAACACACGTATTCCTTTGGCTGGGGTGATCGGACACCCGATTGCGCATTCCAAATCCCCCAGATTGCACGGGCACTGGCTCAAGACTTATGGCATCGCCGGGCACTACATCCCGATGGACGTTGCGCCACAGGATCTGGAAACGGTTCTGCGTACGCTGCCCAAGGCCGGCTTTGTGGGCGTCAACGTGACCGTCCCTCACAAAGAGGCGGTGATGGCAATTGCTGATCAGATCACGGATCGGGCGACGCTGATCGGTGCGGCGAACACGCTGATCTTCCGCGAAGATGGCAAGATCCACGCTGACAATACCGATGGCTATGGGTTCATGGAAAACCTACATAGTGGTGCGCCTGATTGGGATCCGAAATCCGGCCCGGCTTTGGTGCTTGGGGCCGGCGGAGCTGCTCGAGCCGTGATATCAGCCCTGCTCGAGGCCGGCGTTCCGGAAATCTTCCTGTCGAACCGCACCCGCCTTCGCGCGGAAAAGCTGCGCGATGATTTCGGCAAGCGGGTGCAGGTGATCGATTGGGTCCAAGCCGGCAATGTGGTTGAAGATGCAGATCTGGTGGTGAACACGACCTCGCTTGGTATGGTTGGCAATTCCGAACTGCGCGTGCCGATGGATGGATTGAAGCCGTCTGCCGTTGTGACAGATCTGGTCTATGCACCTCTTAAGACCAAACTGTTGCTCACTGCCGAAGAAGCCGGATGCACCACAGTCGATGGTCTTGGTATGTTGCTCCATCAAGCCGTACCTGGCTTTGAGCGTTGGTTCGGGGAACGGCCCACGGTCGACAGCGCCACCCGCGCGGCGGCCCTGCGATGAGCTTTCTGCTGGGGCTCACCGGCTCTATCGGTATGGGAAAAAGCACAACGGCCAAGCTGTTTGCTGAAATGGGCTGCGCCGTTTGGGATGCGGATGCGGCTGTTCATCGACTTTATGCGCCCGGCGGTGCTGCGGTCGCCCCGATGCAAGCTGCCTTTCCGGATGCAATTGTTGATGGTGCCGTCAGTCGCGATGCGCTGCGTGGGGTCATTCAAGCCGACCCGAGCGCGTTGAAAGAGATCGAACAGATCGTGCATCCGCTGGTTGGCCAGGATCGCGAGCAGTTCAAGGCTGAAACAGATGCCGACATTCTGGTGTTCGATGTGCCGTTGATGTTTGAAACCGGCGGTAACGCGGCGATGGACGCGGTGGCCTGTGTTTCGGTTTCGGCTGATATTCAACAAGAGCGCGTTTTGGCCCGCGGCACGATGAGCTTGGAGCAATTCGAACAAATCCGCGCCAAGCAGATGCCGAATGACGAGAAATGTGAGCGATCCGATTTTGTGATCGTGACCGATACGCTGGACCACGCGCGTCAACAGGTGCAGGCTGTTGTGGAGCAGATCAGAGCAGGATTAAACGATGCGTGAAATCGTTCTTGATACGGAAACCACCGGGTTTGATCCCGAAAGCGGCGACCGGATTGTTGAAATCGGTGCCGTCGAGCTGTGGAACCACGTGGCCACGGGCGAGACCTATCATCAATACATCAACCCCGAACGCTCTATGCCACTTGAGGCGTTTGGCGTGCATGGGATTGGTCCCGACCTGCTGGAATCCCCTCAACAGCCTGGCCCGGGCGCGGTGACGCTGCGAGATAAGCCCGTTTTTGCCAAGGTGGGTCAGGCCTTTCGCGACTTTATTGGTGATTCCAAGCTGGTGATCCACAACGCCGCCTTTGACATCAAATTCCTGAATGCCGAACTGCGATGGATGGGTCTGCCGGAAATCCCATGGGAGCAAGCGCTCGACACGCTAGCCATCGCACGCAAGAAATTTCCTGGCTCGCCGGCGTCACTGGATGCGTTGTGCCGCCGATTTGGCATCGACAACACAAACCGGACGCTGCACGGCGCTTTGCTGGATAGTGAAATCCTGGCTGAGGTGTATCTGGAGCTGATCGGTGGCAAGCAGCCCGACTTTGGCCTGTCGCAGGTTCAAGGCGGTGCTGGTGGCGCTGTCGCTGATGACTGGCGCCCGACCGCGCGGCCCAATCCCCTGCCCTCACGCCTCACGGCCCAAGAGCAAGAAGCCCATCTGGCCTTTGTCGATAATTTGGGGGAAGATGCGATGTGGAAACGCGCCTGAGGGCCGGCCCCAAGCGCGTTTTCCGAAATCAGGCGTCAGCCTGTTGTTCTTGCTGCGCGGCCTGCAGGCGCGCCAGCTCGTTGCGATAGAGCGCAACAAAATCGATGTTGTCCAGATTCAGCGGCGGATAGCCACCATCGCGGGTCACATCGCTGACGATGCGGCGCAGGAATGGGAACAACATGCGCGGGCATTCGATCAGCAGGAACGGATGCAGCTGATCCTCGGCCACGCCTTCGACGTGGAAGATGCCGCAGTAATCGATCTCGAACACGAACAGGGTTTCACCCAGTTCTTTCGCCTTGGATTCGATGTTCAGCTTGATCGCAACTTCGTATTGGTGATCGGTCGAACGTTTCTTGGCGTCCAGGTTCACCTGAACGTTGACGTCCGGCTGTACGTCACCCGACGCGCCTTTTTGCGCCATTACGTTTTCGAACGACAGGTCGCGGATGAACTGTCCCAGAACGCGCATCTGAACTTGGGGGGGTTGCTGCTGTTGGTTGCCTTCGGCGGCGCCGTTTTCGGCCATGGATTTGCTCCGTGAAAATCAAATTCGACACTGCTTAGCAGCTTGCCCCTATCACCTCAATGGCGGTCCGGTCCTTCGACCCAACCTGACGGTGGGGCGTTGGGGTCACGCGGTTTGCCGACCTCTTCGTATTCGCCGTCGATGATGTCGCCGGGTCCACCGGGATGGCGTGTGCCCTGTCTGGGATCAAAGCCAGAGTGCATGTTCTGAAACCGGGGGTCGCCGCCCATCTGAAAGCTCGATACCGTCACCTTGGACCGAAGATAGCGGAACACCGCCACCCGGACGCCGGGTACCAGCAAGGCAAAGCCGACGGCGTCGGTAAAAAAACCGGGCGTCAGGAGCAATGCGCCGGAAAACAGGATCATCGCACCATGGGCCAAAGGCTCGGTCGGGTCATCCAGGGTGGAAAAGGCCTGCTGCAACTGTCCCATCGCCATGCGACCTTGTGTCCGCACCAACCAGGTGCCCAACACCGCTGTCAGCACAACAATTGCAAGGGTTGGCCAAAGCCCAATCAGGCCGCCAACTTGGATGAACAAGGCTATTTCGATGATCGGAACCAGCAAAAAGGCCAGAAACAGGTACATTTAGGTTATCCTTTCCTTAGGGCAGAACGGTGGACTTGCACCGCCCTGTCCCCTACATAGTGGCCTGAGGCCTTGCTTACAAAGCCTCTTGCCTGAAACGAGGAAGAAATGAACTCACCCTTGATCCAGCTTTTGGTATTGGCCGGCATCGCCATTTTTCTCATTCTGCGCTTGCGCAGTGTTCTGGGTACGCGTGAAGGTTTCGAAAAGCCCCCCGTGCCACAACAGCCCAATGGTCGCACGGCCCGCGACTTTGAAGTGATCGAGGGTGGCCCGGATCGGGACATCACCGATCACGTTGCCGAAGACAGCCCGCAGGCGCAGGAATTGACCGCGATGAAGCGGATCGAACCCGGATTTTCAGTCACCGATTTTGTCCAGGGTTCACGCGGCGCCTATGAGATGATCGTCATGGGATTCGAGCGCGGCGATCTGAACGACATCCAGCCGTTCCTGGCCGAAGATGTGTTCGAAACCTTCGTAAGCGTTGTTTCTGACCGCGAAGATCAAGGTCTGAAGATCGAGGCCGAGTTTATCGGGGTTCGCGAAACCACCCTGGTGGATGCCAAGTTTGACAAGGACAGCCAACTGGCCGAGATCACCATGCGCTTTGTCGGCGAGCTGACCTCGGTCGTGCGTGACCGTGGTGGAGACATCATCGAAGGCAACGCAAACACCGTCAAACGCCAAAAGGATACGTGGACCTTTGCCCGCACCATGGGCACCGACGATCCGAACTGGCTGCTTGTCGCCACGGACGCATGATTGCAGCGCTGCGGTCGGTGTTTCTGGCGTGTGCCGTTATGACCGCAGCAGGTTCTGCTTCGGGCAACGGGTCTGACATCACGTACACCGTTGCCTCTTTTGACGATCTGGATGGATGGGCCGCAGATGATCACGCTGCGGCCTTTGACACATTCCTCAACACGTGTGCCGACTTCGACGATCCAGATTGGTCGTCGCTGTGTGCCGTGGCACAGACCCATTCGCGGGAAACAGCGCGGTCGTTTTTCGAGCTTTTCTTTCGTCCAGTCCTGATCCAGGACGGCAAAGACGCGATGTTCACAGGGTATTTCGAGCCCGAGCTTGAAGGGTCTCGTGTCCCGACCAGCCGGTTCCGTTATCCGGTCTATAAAATGCCGCCCGAAGCAAAGGCATCGAACCCCTGGCTCAGCCGGCGTGAGATCCTGACAAGCGGCGTGATGGACAACCGTGGGTTGGAAATTGCCTGGGTCGATGACCCGGTCGAGCTGTTCTTTTTGCAGATCCAGGGGTCCGGGCGTATCCGCCTGACCAACGGATCGACGGTTCGGGTGGGATATGGCGGCGCCAACGGGCATTCCTATCGGTCCATCGGGGTCGAACTGGTGCGCCGTGGCGTCTACAGCGCCCACCAAGTGAGCGCGCAGGTGATCAAGAACTGGGTACGCCGTAACCCAACCGCCGGCGTCGAGCTGTTGTTGCACAACCCCAGTTATGTGTTTTTTCGCGAGGTACGGCGTGTATCCTCGGCTGATGGTCCTCTCGGTGCGATGAACCGTTCGGTGACGGCAATGCGCTCGATTGCGGTTGATCCTGCCTTTACGCCGCTTGGTGCTCCGGTCTGGGTGGAAAAGGATGGCGCGGGGAAGATGCGCCGCCTGATGATCGCTCAGGATACCGGATCAGCCATCAAAGGCGCGCAGCGGGCCGATATCTTTTTTGGCACCGGAGACGCGGCCGGTCAGGCCGCCGGCCGTCTACGTGATCCGGGACGGATGCTGGTGTTGTTGCCCATTCAGCAGGCCTATGCCTTGTTGCCGGATGGGTTCTGATGGCCCGACGCAGATTGTCAGAAGAAGAAGTCGACCTTTGGAACAAGGTTGTTGAAAAGGCGGATCGCCTGAACCCGGCGCGGGTCGAGGAAGGCCATGCAACTTCGCTTCCCAAACCGAAACCGACCAAGGACCCGATAGAACCCCTGACCAAGTTTTCGGTGGGTCAAAAAGCCGGCGCGAAACCTGCACGCAACAGCCTGAAACCATCTATCACGCAACACCTGTCCAAGATGCCCGTACAGATGGACAACAAGGCGTATGGCCGAATGAAACGTGGTAAGCTGAAGCCCGAAGGCCGGATCGACTTGCACGGCATGCGCGTGGACACCGCCCACCCTGCGCTGACGCGTTTCATCCTGTCGTCGCAGGCATCCGGCAAGCGTTTGGTTCTGGTGATCACGGGCAAGGGTAAAGACCGCGATGAACCTGGCCCCATTCCAACCCCGCGCGGTGTGCTGCGCAATCAGGTTCCGCAGTGGCTGTCTTTGCCGCCGCTGTCCAAGGCGGTGATGCAGGTGACGCCGGCGCATCTGTCTCATGGTGGCTATGGGGCGTATTACGTCTATCTGCGCAGGTTGCGTTAAAGTGTTTGGGCTGCGCGCCTGACGCCCCATGTGGTCAGCGCACTGACCATGATGAAATAGACCACAACCCCGATAAGCTGAGTCTCGAACCCGATACCAACGTCGATCAGTGCGCCCGTGATGGCCGGACCGATGGCTGACCCCAAAACCATGACCGCCGTGGCCAGCGCCTTGATCGCGCCAATGTGCGCGGTGCCATAGAAATCGGCCCAAAAGGCCGGGATCAGGGTGGCGATTGCACCGCTGGTGAGGCCGAGGAACACAAACCCGATCAAAGCCAAAGGCAGCGAATTGCCCAAAGCGAATGACAAGAATCCGACAACGAAGGGCAGCATGTAGAATGGCATCAATCGTGCGGTGCCGAACCTGTCCAATGCCCAGCCGGTGGTGAGCATCGCAACGATACCGGCAGCCGTATAGACCGGGAACAACGACACCAGCTGGATATGCGACCAGCCTTTGATCTCGGCCAAGTGCACCTGATGAAAAAACAGAGCTGTCACAAAGGCGGACGGCCCCAGGATCGCAGGCATCAGCGTCCAGAACAACGGGTGCCGCAGCGCCTCTGCCCGCGTCCAATGGCGCCCCTCCATCCCGGTGCTTGCATTGCTCTTTGCCAGGCTTTGCGGTGTCCGCTCGTGCCGCAGCAACAGGATCAAGACCGGAATGCCCATGGCGCAAATGCCGGCGCTGAGGATCCACAAGGTTTGCCAATGCACGCTAAGCATTGCGGTGACAAAGGCCAGCGGCAGCAGCGCCTCTCCCACTGCGAAACCCAATGTAGCAATGGACAGCGCCCGTCCCCGTGTCGCGGTGAACCAGCGCGCCATGGCCACCATGGCCATATGGCTGCTCATCCCCTGCCCAAAGAACCGCAATAGAAAAACGCTGATCGGCAAGGCCCAGACCCAAGTGTTCAGTCCCATCACGAGACAGGCAACAACCAGCCCAGCCAGAATGAGGGGACCCAACAGGCGTACACGAAAGAAATCAGTTGCAGCGCCGGCCCAGACCATCACGACAGCTGATACCATCGTACCAAGGGAATAAAGGCCACCCCATTCCCCATGGCTCAGGTCAAACGTCTCGCGGATTTCGCCGGCAAAGACCGAGATGAAAAAGGTCTGACCAAAGCTCGACAAAAACGTCAGCACACCACCAGCGGTCAACCACCGGGCATTCTGTGTCAGAAACTCCAGCGCAGATTGGAGTTTCACCGGTCGTAGTCTCCGGTGAATCCACCCTTGTTCAAGACAATCTCGCGTGCGTGGTCAGGTGTGGAATCTGCGCCCTGCGGCAGGAAGAAATCCAAATTGCTTGGATCAGCTTCAAAAGAATCGTCCATTGCGCGAATGGATTGCAGCATCGCGATCAGTGTCGGCGATGTCCCGGCCACAAGGTGCGAGGATTGCGCATCACCGGCAAAGGCCGTGGTGTCGACGATGTTAATCGGCAGGTCCGCTACCGCCTCGATGGATGAGATGTTACCCAACCGCTGCGCATCCGAGTTGCCGCGCAGACGGCCTGAAATGTTCAGCGCTTTATCCTTTTCCGAAACCACCACAACGAAGGGTTGCGGCACCTTTCTCAGGCTGCCCATCTGTGACTTGAACAGATCCACGTCGATGTCCGGGGACAGCAGGACAACGCCGCTCAGGTTTCGGTCGGCCCAGCCAGGTTCACGAATGTCGGCTTGACGCAGCATCTCCATCGTCAGGACGGACCCGATGGAATGCGCCACGATAAAGATGTTGTTCACCCCTGTGGCCTTGATCTTGCGGATTACGCGTTCCAGCCCGTCACGCCCAAAAAGCACGCTGTCATAGTCGTAGGCATAACCAAAGGGTTTGCCGCGGCTTGGCCAGGAGTAAATCACCATGGCGCCGGGCAACTGAATGTCGTGTGACAACTGCGCGGCGCGGAACGCGGTTTCGGTCTGGGTCGAGTTATAGCCATGCACAAAGATGGTGACATCGCGCGACGGCACGCCCTCTTTCCGGATCTCTTGGTTCAGACGTTGGGAAAAGGCGTCAAGACTGACGAACTCTTCGCGCCCGGCCAGCGTGAATTCTTTGTGTGGGTTCGGATTGGCATAGGCAAAGTCAAGCGACCCCGGCGTGTGGGACGGTGGGATCGACACGGTCAATTCCAACAGGCTCAGGTTTTCGGACCGGCGATGGGCAAAACTGCCATCTGCTTCTTTCACGCGCGAGGTTGCGGCAAACACGGTTTTGGGCGTGCCCACGTCCAACGCGCTGGGCACAACCGGGGAATAGCTGCGATCGGTGCAGGTTGCGAGAAGCAGCCCAAAAAACAGAAACCAGATAATCCGCACGCTGGATGCTCCTTTAGCGAACGTAACCACGCTAGCGGATTTTCTGTCGGCGTCTAGAGAACGTAGCGGCTGACATCCGTCGATTGCGCCAGAGCGCCCACGTTTTCCTGTACAAAACCTGCGTCCACGGTCACGGCGTCCCCTGACCGGTCAGGCGCGGTGAACGACAGTTCCTCGAACACGCGTTCCATGATGGTGTAAAGACGACGCGCGCCGATGTTTTCAACCGACTGGTTCACGTCCGCAGCAATCTTGGCCAACGCGGCAATGCCATCGTCGGTAAAGGTGACAGCGACTTCTTCGGTGCCCATCAAGGCGGTGTACTGGCGGGTCAGCGCGTTGTCAGTTTCGGTCAGGATGCGCACGAAATCCTCTTCGGTCAGCGGGCGCAGTTCAACGCGGATTGGCAGTCGGCCCTGAAGCTCGGGCAGCAGATCCGACGGTTTGGCGATGTGGAACGCGCCGGACGCGATGAACAGGATGTGGTCGGTTTTAACGGGGCCATGTTTGGTCGACACGGTGGTGCCTTCGATCAGGGGCAGCAGATCGCGCTGCACGCCTTCGCGGCTGACGTCGCCGCCGCGCGCGTCTGTGCGGGCGCAGACCTTGTCGATCTCGTCCAGGAACACGATCCCGTTCTGCTCAACGGCTTCCAACGCAATGCGGGTAACGGTTTCATCATCCAGCAGCTTGTCGGCCTCTTCCCCGATCAGCACCTCATAGCTTTCGGAAACGGTCAACTTTTTGCGGGTCGTGCGACCACCAAAGGCTTTGCCGAACATATCGCCCAGGTTCATCATGCCCATGTTGCCGCCGGGCTGACCCGGAATTTCGAACATCGACATCGGGTTTGTTGTGTCGGACAGTTCCAGTTCAATCTCGGTGTCGTCCAATTCGCCCGATTTGAGCTTCTTGCGGAACATGTCGCGCGTGGCTTCGCGGGCATCGGTGCCGGCAATCGCCTCGATCACACGATCCTCAGCCGCTTTGTGGGCGCGGGCCTTGACGTCTTCACGCATGTACTCACGCGTCTGTGCGATGGCAGCATCCACCAGATCGCGCACGATCTGTTCCACGTCGCGACCGACATAGCCCACCTCGGTGAACTTTGTCGCTTCGACCTTGATGAAGGGCGCGCGGGCCAGTTTCGCCAGGCGGCGGCTGATCTCGGTCTTGCCGACACCGGTGGGGCCGATCATCAGGATATTCTTGGGATACACCTCGTCCCGCAGGTCATCAGACAGCTGCTTGCGCCGCCAGCGGTTGCGCAACGCCACGGCGACGGCCCGTTTGGCATCCTTCTGGCCGATGATGAAACGGTCCAGTTCAGAAACAATCTCGCGCGGGGTCAGGTCGGTCATGGTCACTCTATCCGTTGGGTTATCGGGGAACCTAAGCATGGGCGCGGAAAACACAAGATGATCACGCGCTCCTCACGCTGAAACACGCGCGAAACACGCCTGATCAGGGGCGCGTGAGACCCCCTTACAAACGCGCGCCGATTGCTCAAATGTCAGCGCAAGGCAATCAAGCCTAAGAATTCCAAGGGAGGTCCCCACTCATGATGAACCGTCGTTCTTTGTTCCTGGCCGCAGCCGCATCTGGCATGGCATTGACCGTTGCAAGCACCGGAGCCGCACTGGCCGGTGGCGCCAAGGGCACGTTTACCGGTCTCAGCAATCACGTCACGTCGGGCGGTGTCAAAGTGGTCAAGGATGGCGATCGCTACATTGTCGAGCTGGGCAAAGACTTCTCGTTGGATGGCGGCCCTGATCCGCGCGTCGCTTTTGGTAAGGACGGCAAGTACGACCCCGACACCAAACTGGGCGCGCTGCTGCACCTGACCGGCAAACAGCAATACGCTGTGCCGCCCACTCTGGACGCGTCCAAATACAACGAGGTCTACATCTGGTGCGAAGTTGCAGGCGTGCCACTGGGTGTTGCTAAGATCAACTAAATCGCACCATCGGGCGCCGCCACTCACGACGAAGCCCACAGGGGGTTGAGCTTTTGCTCAGCCCCCGATTTTTTCGACGGTCAGCTTACCGTTGGTATAAACACAGATGTCCGCCGCAATCGCCATGGCATCTCGCGCTACTGCTTCGGCATCCTTGTCGGTGTCCATCATGCCGCGCGCTGCTGCCAGTGCGAAATTGCCGCCAGATCCGATGGCGGCGACGTTGTGTTCGGGTTCCAGCACGTCCCCTGCCCCGGTGATCACGAACATGTCCGTGCCGTCGGTTACGATCAGCATCGCTTCAAGCTTTTGCAGGTATTTGTCGGTGCGCCAATCTTTGGCCAGCTCAACGCTCGCGCGCGCCAACTGACCCGGAGTTGCTTCCAGCTTGGTTTCCAGGCGCTCCAGCAGGGTGAAAGCGTCCGCCGTTGATCCGGCAAAGCCACAGACCACATCGCACCCGCCCGGCGACAGGCGGCGCACCTTACGCGCCGTGCCCTTGATGACGGTCTGTCCCAGGCTCACCTGCCCGTCGCCCGCGATCACGACCTCACCGCCCTTTTTCACGCCGATGATGGTTGTGCCGTGCCAACCGGGGAATTGATCGTCTGCCATGGGTGCCTCCAGCTTGTGAGTTGCGATCTATATGGGCCGCGCGGGGAGCAGAGGCAACGGGGCATCGCATTGGTCGCATTTCCTTTTTTGCTCAAAAATGCGGTTTTCACCCCGATTTTGTGCTGTTTCGCTATGCATTGGGCGCAAATCGGGGCTGTTGACTCAACAATTGTGGGACTCACTTGGCGGTACTACATGAGGCTCACAACCGACGCAGGGTCGGCTGGTTTCAAATAAAGGAAGCGCATCATGGCAAACGTAGCCACCAACACCGTGCCTTTCGGAGCAGTCGCAACTCTCCGTGTGGTCAACGCATTCGTGTCCGTCAAAGAGTCCATCACCGAATGGAACGAGGCCCGCAAAACACGCAAAGCTCTGTCCAACCTGTCGGACGAAATGCTGAGCGACATCGGCCTGAGCCGCGCCGAGATCGCAAACATCTGATCTTGAGCCGTCTTTGACGAAAAAGAGCCGCCCCATCCCTCGGGGGCGGCTTTTTTGTTTCTATTTGGGGCTCTGCACCCATTTACCTGCCATGTCGGGCACCCAGGCCTCGACCGCAGCTGTGGCCACGACGTGTCGCGTTCCCGCTTCGGCATCCGAAACATCCAATCCACCTTTGACCGCGCGCACCTCGGCCCGACCGCGCGGCAGATCGGCCGCCACCAGATCGCAATCCACCGCATCCGGGTCCTGCACACCAATCGTCACCTGCACCCGCATTTCGGTGTGATCGACGCCCAGCTTGGAAAACAACGTGATCGACGAGTGATGCAGCGCGTCCTGAACGGCGCGGCGCGCGGCCTTGGTATAGTCCTGACCATAAAGGTCGTTGCCCATGCCCATTTCCAGGATGATACGTTTCTCGGTCATTGGGCTGGCTCCATGTCAAAGGACACGACAATCGCCGCATTGGCCATGATTGTGCGCCCGTCCGTGTGCGGCTTTTCGATGTCCAGTCCACCCTCGACCACCGTGATGCTGGGCTGGCCGTAGGGAAAGATGCTGAGCAGCGCGTCGACATCCACCTGATCAGGCTTCTGCACCCCAATCTCGGCGTCAATGATCATCGCCTCTTTGGGAAAATCGAACAGCTCGGCCATGTTGACCGAGTTGTGCCACAGTGCGTCTTTCAACGCCCTGAGCGCCGCTTCGGTGTAATCCTCGCGCCTGAGCGAGCTGCCCATGCCAAATTCCACCAGAACCCGTGTCTTGGCCATGTTGCCTCCTGTCAAATACCTGATGCCACTTTGCCTGTTTTCGGATCAGGCGAAAGGTCCAAATGACACACGCCCGTGGCACCAGACCCCCCATGTTTCTTCTTGGCAAAAGTACGGCGGGGGAGGAGCGCAGCGACGGGGGCAGCGCCCCCATCCGACAACCACCAAAGAAAAAGGCGCCCCGTGACGGAGCGCCTTGATCCAAGAATTCTGTGCAACCGCTTAGATCGAGTCGTTGATCCAGCTTTCCAGCGCCGCTTTGGGGGCAGCGCCGGCGCGATTCGACACAACCTGACCGTCTTTGAAGATGAACAGCGCAGGGATGCCACGCACGCCCATTGCAGCGGCCGAGTTCGGGTTGTTGTCGACGTCGACCTTGGCGATTTTCACCTTGCCGTCGTATTGCGCGGCCAGCTCTTCCAGAGCGGGGCCGATCTGTTTGCACGGACCGCACCATTCGGCCCAGAAATCCACCACTACGGGGATGTCCGAGTTTTTGACTTCGGCGTCGAAGGTTGCGTCGGTGACGGCTACGGTGGACATATTCTGTCTCCTGAATGGAATGCGCTTGGGATCAGAACGTAAGTGCGCCCATAGGGGGCGTCAAGATATCTGGGTGTTTCGTAATGCATCTGTCACAAGATCGTGTGGCAGCGGCATCAACGTAGCGGTCCGTGTCCACAAGATCGCAGTGCGGATTTCACGCCCCGGATAGATCTGCGCCAGCGCCTGAGCATAGGCCCCCATCTGCCGCAGCAGCCCGCTGGGGCAGCCCTCGGCAATCTCGGGCACCGTGGCATTTGTTTTGAAATCAATGGCCTGAACATGGCCGTCCGTCACGATCAGCCGGTCGATGATACCATGCATCCGGGCCTCTCCCAGTGTGGCCGAGATCGGAACCTCGGCCAAGGTATCCCTGGCAAAGACATGGGTCAGGTCATCGGCGATAAAAACGCGCTGCGCCTCGTTGAACACATCGTCAAACTCCGCGCTGGTCAAATCGGGCAGCAGTTGCGCGCCAACTTGTCGCCAGGCTGTGGGTGCGATTCCCGGCAGATGCTCCAAAAGCGTATGGATTCGTGTGCCTCGTAGCTTGGCGGTTTCCTCATCCAGACCCATGTCACCAGCCAAGGCCTTGGCTCCACCCAGATCCGACGGGCTGATCGTCGCCGGTGACGGAACCGGGGCAGGGGCGCGGCTTCTGAAATGGTCGGGCAGGGTGACAGTGGTTTTCTCAGGCGCTTGCTCTTCGCGCAGGGCCAGGCCGGACCAATCGCCATGCTGCAACCGCTGAATTGTGGTATTGGGGATTGCCTCGGCACCCTTTTCGCGCATCGCGCTTTCGACCATCTGGTACCAACTGTCGCCGGATTTATCCAAATCTCCCGCAGCTGCAACGATCAGCCACTTTTCGGCGCGCGTCAGCGCAACATAAAGCAAGCGCAGCCGCTCGTTCATCTGCCGCGCTTGCGCCTCGGTTCGTGCCTGCGCAATAGCACCCGGCGAGACATCGCGTGACACCTTCCACAACGGCATGTCGCCCGCCATCATGATCTCGTCATCCGTGGGGGCACGCCGCGCACCCGTGTCGGGCAGGATCACAATGGGCGATTCCAGCCCTTTGGAGCCGTGCACCGTCATCACCCGGATCATGTTACCCACGCCACCCATCTGGCGTTTGATCTCAAGGTCGTCGGTCTGCATCCACACCAGGAAGCCTGTGAGGCTGGGAATATCCGTCCGCTCATAAGCCAGGGCCTGGCTGAGCAGCGCGTTGATCCCATCTTCGGCCTCGGCGCCTAGTCGCCCCAGCAGCTTTTGCCGACCGCCGTGCCGCGTCAGGATGCGTTCGATCAGGTCATAGGGCCGTAGAAAATCGGTCATGCCGCGCAGGTCATTGAGAACGGCAAGCGTCTCGGGAAACTCTTCGGCACGGTTGCGCAGCGCGGGCCACAGGTACTTGTCCGTCCTGCGGTGAGCCAAATCAAATAGCTGTTGCTCGCTCCATCCCAATAGGGGTGATTTCAAAACTGTGGCCAGTGACAGATCATCCTCGGGCGTGGCGAGAAAGCTGAGCAGGGCGGCCAGATCCTTGACCGCCAGTTCCGCACCCACTTTGAGCCGGTCGGCGCCTGCGATGGGCAGGCCAGCGGCCTTACAGGCGCGGATGATCTCGGCAAAAAGGTCAGACCGCCGCTGCACCAGGATCATGAAATCCCCTGGTTTAACCCGCCTGCGCACAAATTTCCCTGGTCCAGAGCCGTCTTCGGGAATCGTCTCACCCTCATCAATCATCCGCTTGATGGCGCGGGCAACCTGTTCGGCCAGGATCACTGTGTGATGCTGCGCGCTGGGCCGGTCGACGGGATCGGTCCAGGGGCGGTCGTCGTCATCGTCGACCTTTTCGACCACCGGCCAGATGTCGACGCGGCCGGGCAGGGCGGCTTTGAACGCCTTGTGCTTGGCCTCGTCATGAAAACCGGCCTCGACTTTGCCATCGAAAACCTGATCGACCAGCCCCAGTACCGCGGCAGAGGATCGGAAGGAGTATTCCAGCGTCAAACTCACCAAGTGAGAGTCGGCCTCTTCAAGTCTGTGCCCAAATTCCTGCTGCATCCGGTCAAACGCTTCGGGGTCTGCGCCCTGAAAGGAATAGATCGACTGTTTCTTGTCGCCGACCACAAAGATCGTGCGTTCAACATCCGATCGCGCGCCCTCACCACTGGTGAATTCCTGCGCCAGCTTTTCAATCACGTCCCATTGCGCGGGGCTGGTATCCTGCGCCTCGTCCACCAGGATATGGTCGATGCCGCCGTCCAGACGATAAAGTACCCAAGCCGCCACTGAGGGATCGTTCAGCAGCTGACGCGCTTTCAGGATCAGATCGTCAAAATCGAGCCACCCGCGCAGCTGCTTGCGGCGTTCGTACTCCGGTAAAAAGACGCTGGCAAACCGATGTAACGCCAGCGATTTACGCGCCGCCACAAGTGCCAATCGCTGCTCGCGGGCGTCTTCGACCCGGCGCATCAGCGCCTCAAGCTGTGGCATTTGCGCCGCCATTGCACCTTCGCGCAGGGCTTTGGTGGGGAAGCCGTTTAACTTGGCTGTGAATGGCTCTTTGGCCCCAGCACCAGTGAGCAGCACGCTTTCCAGTATGGGCAAGGTGGCCAGAGTTCGATCGGTGAATCCGGCCAGTTTGGCCGCCGCCTTGGCATTGTTGCCGCCGCTGTCGGTCAACAAGGGACGGATGGCCGAGATCAACTCCAGCTCACCGCCCAGATAGACGCGATCCAAAAGGGCCTGTTCGTCAAAGTCGGCAGGCAATTCGAAACAGCCCATCAGCGCAGCCCAATCAACCGCGCCTGTAAACGCATCGCGTTTTTGTGTGATCGCCTGTGTCAGCCCGTCAAAGCCCGTATCCGTCACATAACGTGCAATGTCGTCTACCAGATGCGCTTGATCTCCCTCGGCCAGCGCCTCGACGATCTCTTCGCGTAACAGGGCGGCGGACCGATCCTCCATTTCCGAGAACTGCGGGCTCACCCCGGCCTCGAGCGGGAAACGCCGCAGGAGCGAGGCACAGAACGAGTGGATCGTCTGGATTTTCAATCCACCGGGAGTTTCAATCGCGCGGGCAAAGAGCGTGCGCGCATGAGACAGCCGGTCAGTATTCACGACGCCATCGACACCAAGGTCGTTCAGTTGGGAATAGAGCTTTTCGTCCGGCAACATCGCCCATTCGCCCAGGCGTTTGAACAGCCGGTTCTGCATCTCGGACGCGGCGGCCTTGGTGTAGGTCAGGCACAGGATGTGCTGCGGCTGCACGTCGCTCAGCAGCAGCCGCGCCACACGGTCGGTCAGAACGCGCGTCTTGCCCGAGCCCGCGTTGGCCGACAGCCAGGTCGAGGCGTTGGGCTGTGCTGCCGTCACCTGTTTCTGGGTGGCTTCGTTGCGCTGGCTCATGTCAGATCCTCGGGCGTGGCCTCGGTCGTGCGGTCCCATTCGCCAAAGCGGGACAGGTGGTCGTAATCGCCAATGTCCGTATCGCGGTGTAGCATGCGGCGCGCGGTGTAACCCTGTTCCTGGTCAAAGTATGCCTCAATCAGCTCGCGCAGTTCGGCCCAGACCTTGGCGGGTGGTTCCTTGTCCAGCGGCGCGGGCACCTCTTTGAACGAGCCGCCCACACCGATGAAGACGGCGGCGGCAACCTGCATCGGGTCCTTCCCCTCAAGCCCGCCTTCTTCGGCCATCGCCGCTTCGATCAGCAGCTGTTTGTCGAACTTCGATTGCTGCGCAGCCGTCGGCGGGGCGCCGGTTTTGTAATCATAAATGTACAGGTCGCCGCGCGCGTTCTGATCAATCCGGTCGGCGCGGCCCACCAGTTCGAAATCCAGCGGATCAAGGCGCTGTTTCAGCTTGGCCTCAAACGCGATGGGGTTGGCGATGGCGCGGCGCTGCTCTTCGCTGACCAGAAACGCATCGGCCATCCGTTCTATCCGTGCGAGCCAAAGCTTGCGGGCGGTGGGCCAGGCGACCAGCTCGTCCAGCAGGGTGCGGGCTTGGGCCAGAAACGCCTCGCGCGTCAGGGTTTCGGGGTGTTCCAGTGTACCTGCGACGAATTTTTCCAGCACCTCGTGTACCACGATCCCGCGCAGCAGCGCATCGGGGGCTTGCACCAGCGGGTCCAGCCGTTTCAGGCGCAGCACGTGTTTGGCATAGATCGCGTAAGGGTCGCGGATCAGGCGCTTGATCTCGGTCACCGACATGCGGCGCGGGCGGGCGGTCACCGGCGGGCGCGGCGAGGGGCGGTTGGCGGCGGGAATGGCCGGGGCCTCTTCCAGCACATCGGCGCGATCCAGCCACAGCTGGCCGCGCGCTTTCATTTCCTTCAGAACCTCGGGGCCACCTTGATCCGGTAGACCGCTGAGCAGGTTTGTCAGACGGTTCACCCACCGTGAGGCAACTGTTTCTGCATCATCCGAGCGTGTGGCGCGAGTCAGCCAGACCTCTTCGGCGCAGACCGCTTGCTGGAAATCATGCGCAGACAGGCCAATGCGCCGCTCTGGCAGCAGCAGCCCTGCTGCATCCCGCATCTGACGGTTGAGCCAGGGGTCTGGCTTGGCCGCTTCGGGCCAGCTGCCTTCGTTCAGGCCGCCCAGGATCAACAGATCGGCACCATGCACCCGCGCCTCGAGCGTGCCCCAGATCATGATGTGATCATGCGGCGCGTCGCGGTCGCGGACCTCTTCATCTGCCAGGATGGCACCGATCAAATCGGCGAAATCGCGGGCAGTCATGTCGCCGCCATGCTCGGCCTCGGCTTCGAGCTTGCTGAACACCTCAAGCGCTTTTTGGCCGTTGTTCTTGTCCCACAGAATGTCGTCGCAGTCCCGTGCGCTGCCGATAGAGATAGCCTCGGCCAGGTTGCGCAGGCGCTCGACCCATTGTGTCAGGGACAGCTCGCCGCTGACTTGTTGGTCGACAAAGCAATCGCCCAGCCAGTCCAGCCAGGCAGGTGGGATCTCAACCTGACCGGCCAAACGGCGCGACGCAAAGGCTTCGAACCCTTCGACGTCCGGAAACGGGGGGCCGTGGCGCCGCAAGTCGAGTTCCAGATCGCGCGTCTGGCGCAGGTGATCGCCCCGCGCACCGCCCATGTGGCACAGCGGGTGTTTGAGTAGGGTCAATAACGCCTCGCCATCCAGTCGACGCACGAACAGGCCGGCGACATGGCGCAGGAAACGTCCGGGGGGGGACAGCTGCAATGGCAGACCGGCACTGTCGTCGGGAATGATCGACCACCGGTCCAGCGCCGCGCTGACCTGACGCGTCAACATCCGGTCCGGGGTGATCAGCGCCGCGGTCTGCCCATCTTCGGCCGCTTGGCGCAGGCGCAGGGCAATGGCCAAAGCCTCAGACCGGGGCGAGGGGGCCTCGACCAATGTGAACCCCTTGGTTGCGTCAGGCAGGTCAGTCAGATGTGCACCTTCGGTCATCCAGGCGTCGGTGACGGGCGCAGGGCGCAGGGCCAGCGAAACCAGCCGGTTGCGGGCCGGGGACGGGGGCTCCCACCCTGTCCAAGGTTCGACAGCGTCCGGCGAAAGGTCCAGCCCGCGCATCAGCTTGCGGAACCGGTATTGTGGATGATCCTCGGACAACAGCGCATCGTCCAGGCCGGACCAGACCGAGGTGGGTTGGGCAAAGTCGTATCCCGGCAGGATCAACGCGCCTTGGGGCAGGCGGGCGATCGCCTCCATCAACATCAGCGTCGTGCCGCGCGATCCGGTGGAGCCTGCAAGAATGATGGGGTGCCGGGGCGGTGCAACTTGCCAGTGTCCGATCAGGTTTTCGACGACCTTACGTTGGCGCGCCTGCACGTCCAGTTCGTCCGAGCCGATGAATTGATCGGCGATGGCGATGAACTGCTGGGTGCGCGCCCAATGGCCTGAGAGGTCGCTGACATCGAGGTCTCGGATGGTCTGCGGTGACACACCTTCACCCTGCATTTCATCAATCAGATCGGCCAGGCTGTCTGACAGATCATAGAGCGAAGACCGCGCGGCCAGATCGGGTTGTTGATCCAACAGGCGCGAAATCAGCTGTGTCAGCTCCAGCCGTCTGCGCAGGGGCGGGACGGCAGGTGGCAAGCGTGATAGATCCTGCGTCTCACCCAGGTCGGTGATCATCGAGATCTGTGGCAGCAGACACGGAGGACCCGCATCAAACAGATCGCGGATGCGACGTGCCATTCGGCGGGTGTTGACCACCAATTGCACCCGCGCCAGGGCTTCGGGCGGATGTGCTTTTGCCCGAGCATGCAAGCCTTCGACCAAGGCGGCCGGAAAATCGACACCCGGGGCTTCGGCAAAGACGTGGGGTTTTGCGCTGGGCTCAAACATCGTTGATCAGGCTTTCGGCCAAGGCGATCCCGTTGGGGTGACCCACGTCGCACCACCGGCCCGGGAAACTTAGCCCGCACAGGCGGCCCTGCTCATGCATCCGATCCCACAGCAAGTTGAGCGAAAAGACGCGCTGCTCGATGCTGTCCAGCAGATCGGTTTTCAGGATCTGAATCCCGCCATAGGTCAGCGACCCACCGCGAGACAGCCTGCCGTCCGCGTCAAGCGCGAAGTCTCCACCCCCGGAATGGCCCAGGGTTTGTGAGGTCGGCACGCACATCAGCAACGCATCCATCCTGTCCGGGTTCCAGGCCTGCAACAGCAGGCTTACCGGGTTTGGCCCGGACCAGATGGCATCGGTGTTCATGGTGATGACCGGATCATTCCCTAACATGGGCAACGCGGCCTTCAACCCACCCCCGGTTTCCAGGATGTCTGGCAGCTCCCACGATAGTTTCACGCCTTGGGGGGATAGGTGGTCCGCCAGCAGTTCGGGCAGGTAATGCAGGTTTGCCACCAGTGTCTCGACACCTGCATCGCGCGCCAGGTCGATGGTGTGGTCGATCAGTGGGCGCCCTGCCACCGGGATCATCGGCTTGGGGCGATCCTTTGTCAGATGCTTCATCCGCGTGCCGAAACCCGCGGCAAAGAGCATGGCAGCGTGGGGTGATCGGGTCATCTGTCCTTCAACTTTTGCAGGTTGGCCGGGGTCGGCTTGGGCAGCGTTTTCAGGATCAGGTCCGACACCGATGCCAGGGCTGGGTGATTGAGGCCGCGCACCAGATGGTCCCATGTGGCGGGCATCAGATCAACATACGACGGCTTGCCGCGCTCAACGGCGAGGCGGGCAAAGACGCCCAGGATGCGCAAGTTGCGCTGTACGCTCAGCACGGCATAGGCTTGGCGAAACGCGTGTTCGTCCACGCCGGTCGCTTGCAGGTAGCGGTTGATCATTGTCATCTCGATCCCCGCAGGAACGGTGCGGCGGATATCTTGCAGCATCGACATCAGATCATAGGCCGGATGACCCAGCATGGCGTCTTGAAAATCGAGTAGCCCAACACGCGCCAGCCCCAAGCGATCAGGTAGCCAAATCAGATTTTCGGCGTGATAGTCGCGCAAGACGACAACCTTTGGTCCGCCGGTTGTGTCCAGAAGGACGTCCTGGAACAGTTTGCTGAACCGGTCTTGAACGTCGGTCTGATCGGCGCCGGTTATCCCGGTCGCATAGTGCGAGAACGCCATTGTTGCGCGCTGGGTCATCATGCGCGGGCCGTAGCTGTCCAGATCCAGCACGGGCGATTTGTGCAGGTGGATCAGCACATCGGTCGCGGCCTCGTACAGGGGCCGCTCCAATTCGGGTTGATCGGCCATCACACGGGCAAACAGGCCGTCTCCCAGATCCTCGAGCAACAGAAATCCAAAATCCTCGTCTTCGGCCAAGATCTCGGGCGCGCTAAGGCCTAGGTCGCGCAAGTAGTTGGCGACGCGAACAAAGGGTCGGACGTCTTCGCCCTTTTCTGGGTCGGCGTCCATCAGGACGGCAGTGTCTTTCGATGCGGGGTCGGTCAACCGGTGATAAATCCGGTTCGATGCGTCTCCGGCAAGCGGTGCAGGGGTGACGCCCGCCCATTTGGTTCTTGCGATGATGGCTTCGCTGACGACAGCTCGATTGGTCATTTCAGAGGGTCCAGGCGTGTGTCCCATTTGGGATCGTTCCAGTTGAGGGTGAGAGCCCGTCGCGTGTCGTGTTCGGGATCGGCCGTGAAATGTAGCGAAAGGGCATCTTGTGGCGCTAGATCATCCAGTTTTTCGGGCCATTCAATAAGGCAGATGGATGTCTCAAACGCTTCGATCAGGCCCAATTCCTCGACTTCGTCGATCGATGTCAGGCGATACAGGTCCGAATGCCAGATTTCCCCGACGGATGTTTCATAGACCTGCACCAGCGTGAACGTAGGTGAGGGGACATCTTCGGGGTGGTCGAGCAGGGATTGGATCAGGTTGCGGGCAAAGAATGTCTTGCCGCTGCCAATCTCTCCAAACAGCAGAATGCAATCACCCGGACGCAGGTGCAAAGCAAGAAACTCGGCCAATTCGGCCGTCTTTTCCGGCGTGATCAGGTCGATGGAAAGAGGCAGACGGGTCATGGCGCCACAATGGCCGCGACGGTCGGCGGCTGCAAGGTGGATCAGCTTTGCGCAGCGCTCAATTTCGGGGTCTGGGAAACATGTGACTGAGAGGTAAATCGGATCATCGTTCCGCCGTTCTGGATCGGGCTGATGGTACAGATGAGGGTTTGACCAGACCGCAAGTGCACCTGCTCGCGCCATTGCGAACGGTTTTCGCGTCGGGCCACAAAATCGCGTATCTCTCCCCAAACCGGTGTGGCGCTGCATTCGTTTTGCCAGATACGAGTTGCATCCAAAACCGAGACGGTAGCAAAGCTTGCCTCGGGATCGACCTGCCAAAGCTGATGATAGGCGACGTTTGAAAAGGCCAAAGCCCCGTCCGAGGCAAAAACCGCAATTGCGTCTTCGAGCTGATCCAGGATGGACTGGCCCAGTTCCAACTCGGAGCGGAATCGGCGGGTCAACGTGATTTCGGCTGTGATGTCTTCGAACAAAAAGGCCACGGCCCCATCGGGATGAGGTCTGCCACTGACAGAGTAAACCGACCCGGATGGCAGCGACCAGGTTTCTTGGTACCTACCGTCTGCGGCAGCCTCGACAAGGTCGTTCATTTGTTGCCGCCACCCACCGTAGCTCTTTGGCTCGGGCATCATGTTCTGGTTCCTGAGGCGGTCGAAAAAGCTCATGACGCTGGGGCGGCCGCTTAGAAAATCGGCTGGTAGGGCTGTCAGATCGATCAGCGCCGGATTGAACAGGGCCAACTGTCGGTTGCGGTCAAAAATCGCAAGCCCGATAGACAGTTGGGCAAAGGTCTTGGCGAGCGTCTGAACAAAGTTCCGCTGGGCCACTTCGGCATCAACAACAGCGTTTATGTCAGTGGCATAGCACAGCTTGTTTTCATCCCGCTCAACCACGGAAAGGTCGAACCAAAGCTTCTGGTCGCTGCCTTCGGGCGAGATCGAAATGCGTCTGCGGTGTCCGTTGGGCCCAGTTGTGTCGGTCAAATCAAATAGGGGGCTCAGATCGCGGGTATCTTGTCCACGCACTTTGCGCGCCAATCGGGAATAGGCCTCATTGTGCCAGCAAACCGCGCCTTGTGAATCCACACACCACACCGGATAGGGCGCACTTTCGGTTGCGGCACGAACCGGATCAAGTTCAAGTCGCTTTGGGGCGGGCTCGTCCATTTGGCGCAGATGCACACGCGTCACACCATCGATCCACTCGCAATGGACATCTTGGCGTGCACTGACATCCACGGGCGGGACGACGAGTTCACCAGCTTGTTGGATTTGATCTGGGGATTCTGGAAAGTTCGGGAAGCGACCTGCAAGATGAGCGCGTAACCCAGGCCAATCGGCAATCTCGACCCCTTCGCGCTCGCCTGCGTCAGACAGACCCACCAATTCGGTTCCTTCGAACAGAAAGATCGGGTCGTTGCTGAGTTTGTCCAGAGATGTGACCTGAGAGAGAGGAGGCTTTGCTTGGCGCGGCGTTAGCCACAACAAGACCATGGAAGCCGACACAAGGCAGACCACACCCATCAAAACCCATTCAGAAATCATACCTCGCGTCCCTTGATTCACATCGGTTAGTGACACAAACCATGCTTCACAAAGGTTAACGCGGATTTAACCAATCCCGCAGATCAGATCTTGAACTGTTCGTTGAAGCCGATGGGCACGGCATTCTTGCCGTGTTGTGCATCGATCTGCGCGCGTGGCCAACTGACTTTGACAACAGCCCCGCGATGATCGGGGTGATCGGTCAAAGTCTGGTAGGGGTCCGAACCATTGGCAAAACTCAGCGATGCGCCGCTGCGTTCAAGGAGCGTCTTGGCGATGAAAAGGCCAAGACCCATGCCTTCGTATTCGGGACGTGACTTTTTCTCGGCATCAGACCGGCGGCGGCGCATGAAAGGATCGCCTATCCGACCGATCATATGAGGTGAATAGCCGCGCCCATCGTCAGCAATTCGCACCACGATCTGATCTTCGGTCCATTCGGATTCCACCCAAACATTGGCGCGCGAGAAATCCACCGCGTTCTGGATAAGGTTGCGCATGCCGTGGATGATTTCGGGCTTGCGAAGGATGGCGGGCTGCTGGACGTCGCCGCCTTCGCCGGGACCCTCTTCGAAATGAACGATTTTGCCACGGCCCATGTGCGGCTCTGCAGCTTCGTGGATGACGGTGCTAAGCGGCGCTTGCCGCAGGTGCAGGTCGTCTTTGCCGGCGCGTCCCATGTCCCGCAGGATGTCGCGGCAACGGTCGGCTTGTTCGCGGATCAGGGCGGCATCTTCGCGCAGATCAGGGCGGTCATCCAGCTCTTCGATCAGTTCTGCGCTGGTCAGTTTGATGGTGGCCAGTGGCGTGCCCAACTCATGCGCGGCGGCGGCTACGACGCCCCCAAGGTCGGTAAGTTTCTGCTCCCGGGCCAGCGCCATGTGGGTGGCCGAGAGGGCCTCGGACATCGACACGACTTCGGCGCTGATGCGATAGGAATAGGCGCCAAGAAAAACAATTGCGATGATGATGGCGATCCAGTTGCCGAACACGAAAATGTCAGGCACCCGCATCAGAAAGCCCATGTCGGTTCTTAGCGGCAAGTGAAATTCTGCTAGCAATGTGACAAGTACGATTGCCGTACCGCCGATGATCAGGGTCGAGCGCAAACCCATGACGTTGGCCGAGATTGTCACCGGCCCCAAAAGTAGCAATGCAAAGGGATTGTGCAGCCCGCCAGTCAGATAAAGCAGAAACGCCAGCTGAAGCAGATCGAACAGCACCATCAGGAAGTTTTCAAACTCTGACAGGCGCTTATTCTCGGGGAAGACAAAGATTGCCACCAGGTTTCCCACGACCGATACACCAATCGCTAGGTAACACAGCCCCAGCTCAAGCTGCAGGTCATACATGCGCTGCGCCACGGTGATCGCGGCAATCTGCCCGACGATGGCGACCCATCGCAGAACGATCAAGGTCCGCAGGCGGATCCAGCTGCTGCGCTGTTGCCCGCGCCAGAGGCCCATATTGGATTCTGTCATCGGTCGATTATGTCCTGTTGCAACGGCTGGATATCTTGATAGGTGTCCGCGCCGAAACGATCAACATCCCCTGTGTCACAAGGTTTGCGACCATGACCCGCCTGTATGCCATTCTTGCCGCCGTTGTTCTTGCCATCATCCTTGGGGGTGTCTGGCTGCTGACACTGGGGGGGCGCTCGGGCGATCAGTTTGCGCAATGCCGTTCGACTCAGGTTGCGGGCGGCGCAGGCGCCATCGGCGGGCCGTTCGAGCTGCTTGATGCCAAAGGCGAAACCGTGACGGACAAGGATGTGATCACGGAACCAACCTTGATTTACTTTGGCTATACGTTCTGCCCCGATGTCTGCCCGCTGGATGTGTCCCGAAATGCCGAAGCGATCGACGTGTTGACCGAGCGTGGCCAGAGCGTGACACCTGTGTTCATCTCGATCGACCCGGACCGCGACACACCCGAGGTGGTGGGTGATTTTGCCTTTAACCTGCACGAAAAGATGATCGGTTTGACCGGCTCGCCCGAGCAGGTCAAGGCGGCCAGCAAGGCCTACAAGACCTACTACAAAGCCCAAGACAAGAGCGACGAATACTATTTGGTCGACCATTCGACCTTTACCTATCTGGTTTTGCCCGAGGTTGGATTTGTCGAGTTTTTCAAACGTGATGAGACACCGGAAAGCATGGCCGACAAGGTGGGCTGTTTCCTGGATGCCGCTTAATGAGGCATGTGTGTTTGACCTTTCCACGGGTCAGGGTCATATTCAGCCTAGGCAAGACATAACAAGACCAACGGAAAGTGCAGAGCATGGCAGATACGCAGCAGCTTGAAATCGGACCGGATAAATCCCTGTTGTTGGTGGACGATGACGAACCATTTCTGCGCCGCCTTGCCAAAGCCATGGAAAAACGCGGGTTCGAGATTGAAACCGCCTCGTCCGTTGCAGCCGGCAGCGCCATAGCAACTGCGCGTCCCCCTGCATATGCGGTCGTCGACCTGCGGCTTGAGGACGGGAACGGCCTGGATGTGGTCGAGGTTTTGCGTGAAAAACGCCCCGATAGCCGCGTTGTTGTGCTGACCGGCTATGGCGCGATTGCGACGGCCGTGGCTGCGGTCAAGATCGGTGCGACCGACTATTTGTCGAAACCCGCCGATGCCACCGACATCACCAACGCGCTTTTGGCGCAGCCTGACGAATTGCCGCCGCCGCCGGAAAACCCGATGAGCGCGGACCGCGTTCGGTGGGAGCATATCCAGCGGGTCTATGAGTTGTGTGATCGTAACGTCAGTGAAACGGCTCGTCGGTTAAACATGCACCGGCGCACATTGCAGCGTATTTTGGCCAAACGTAGTCCACGGTAAAAGGTTTCCCATGTCGGAAGAAGAGCTGGATCCCAATAATCCCACCGTCCAGCCACTGCCCGAGGGGGGCTGGTCCGAACGGATCGTGACCCTGTCGGATGCTGTAGTTGTACCGCCGGAAGAAAGCGCTTTTGTTCAACCTGCCGGGGTTTTGAGCAGCGATGGCGAATACTGTCCTGAAGGTGCGTTGTGGCGCAAGTTCCGGCCTCTGACCACTCAACCCGATATGCCAAAAAAGAAACCGACGAAGCTGTCAGGTCGTTGGCTTTGGGGTGGTGTGCTGTGGGCGCATTTCGGCCACTTCCTGGTGGAAAGCTCGGCCCGATTGTGGGCCTTGGAACATATCGATGAACCAATTGACGGCATTCTGTTCATGCCCAAACGCCCCAAGGTGGGTGATTCAGTGCGCGGGTTTCACCGCGATTTCGTGGATTTGATGGCACCGGAATTGCCTATTCGTGTGACAACGGAACCGCTTGAAGTTGAAGAGCTTATTGTTCCGGGGCAGGGCTTTGGGTTGGGAAAGATCACGCAGGGCACGCAAAGGTTCCGAGATGCTGTTCACAGCCGGTTCGCCAGCAACGTTGAACCCGATGGGGCGAGCAAGATTTATATTTCGCGCTCTGCTCTGGGCATAGGCAAAGGTGGCCTGCTGGGCGAAGAACGTCTGGAAGATCTGCTGATCAAGCAGGGATATGACATTTTCCATCCCGAGAAATACGATCTGAAAACCCAATTGGCACGGTACAAGGCGGCCAAGCATGTGGTTGCGGCAGACGGTTCGGCTCTGCATCTCTATGCCATGGTGGGTCGACCGGATCAGAATGTGGCGATGATCCTGCGCCGCAAAGCGGGGGCCAACAATCTGCTGGCCGAAAATGTGAAGCACTTCACTGGCTCAGAGCCAATAATAATCGATGCGTTGCACACCGAATGGGTACGCTCGACCAAGGGCAAGTCCAATCGGCAGTCATTTGGCGAACTCAATCACAAACTGATCGGGCGGGCTTTGGGCGAGGGTGGATTCATCGATCCCAACGTTGAATGGGAACCTTTGACCGACAAGCAGCGCAAGCAGCTCTTTCTGGACAAGGGTCTTGGGGATTCCGGTGAATTTGTGGAATCGCCTGAATATGCCCAACGCCGTATTCGGCGTGTCCGTCAAGAACGACGCGCCCGCCGAGCCGCGCGCGAGGCAACTCAATCCAGCTGAGACATCAGTTCGGCGTGCCGGTTGGTGAAATCCTTTCGCACGTCAATCGGGGCGCGCAGAGCAATACGCAGCCCGTCGATCAATGTTGTGTCCGGACGGCCAAAGAACTTGCTGGCCTCAGCCTCGGAAAACCCGGCGATCTGTGTCGCTTCCATCCATGCGCTGATGCGGTCGGCTTTTTTGATCTGACGTTTGACAGAAGAGGGGATCGCAGCAGGTAGGCCAAAGCGGATGTGAATTGCGGCCGTCAACCGATCATCCAATTCGCCATAGCCGGATCCTACGGCAGCTTTCACCGGTGAAATCATGTCACCGATCACATATTCGGGGGCATCATGCAGCAGGGCGGCCAGCCGCCATTTGATGGGTGCCCTAGGGGCGATCCGACCAAAGAGCTCTTCGACCAACAGAGAATGTTCAGCCACGGAATATGCAAAGTCTCCAATGGTTTGACCGTTCCAACGTGCAACAAAGGCCAATCCGTGGGCAATGTCTTCGATCTCGACATCAACGGGGGTTGGGTCCAGCAAATCCAGCCTGCGCCCGGATAGCATCCGTTGCCACGCTCTTGGTTGTGTTGCCATGCTGCCACGCCCCTGTTTCTGCGCCATTTTTTCGCCACAATTCAGGCGCAGCCTGATCTTATCTGATCACATGCTGCCAACGCCGAGTTGAGGTCCCGTAAGTTGTAATGGGACGGCATGATCACGATATCAAGTGCTGAGGGGGGCGTGTTTCTTCCTCCCGGCGCGCCCCTCTCAGACTGAAACCTTTACTGAAAGGAGCTTGTTATGTTCAAGCGTCTGTTGGGATTTGCCCTTGCCTTTGGCATGGCCGCTACGGCCCCGCCTGCTATTGCTGCCTCCTGCGGGATGCGCGACGCCCTTGTCGAGCAATTGACCAAGAAGTATTCGGAAACGCTTACGGTTGGTGGCTTGCAAAAGGTGAACGGTGCGCAGTCTGTCATGGAGATCTGGTCATCCAGCGAAACGGGTACCTATACCGTGCTGTTGACCCATGCCAACGGAACCAGCTGCATCATCGCCGCGGGAACCGATTTCTTCCAGGCCGTGCCCAAAGTCACGGTCGACGGCACGAGCAGCTGAGCTGAAAACAGCCAGATTGCAGGTTTTCTAACCAAAAAAGCCCCACTGGCTCCACCCATTCCGGTGTGAAGGGTCATGTGCGTTGCCACTTTGATTGATGAATGTTAGTGGCAGGCAAAATGATCTAACCGGAATGGAGCATCTGATGGCCGGGGACTATATCGTCAAGGACATTTCGCTGGCCGAGTTTGGCCGCAAGGAACTGAACATCGCTGAAACCGAAATGCCGGGCCTGATGTCCCTGCGTGCGGAATACGGCGAAAGCAAGCCGCTGACTGGCGCGCGCATTGTTGGTTCGCTGCACATGACCATTCAGACCGCCGTTTTGATTGAAACGCTGGTTGCTTTGGGTGCGGACGTGCGTTGGGCATCGTGCAATATCTTCTCGACCCAAGACCATGCGGCGGCTGCGATTGCGGCGGCTGACATCCCGGTCTTTGCAATCAAGGGCCAGACCCTGGAAGAGCACTGGGACTACTTGGACAAATCCTTCCTGTTTGAAGATGGCCCGAACATGATCCTGGACGATGGCGGCGACGCGACGCTGTACATCCTGCTGGGCGCACGTGCCGAAGCGGGCGAGGACATCATCGCCGTGCCGACCTCGGAAGAGGAAGAAGTGATCAAGGCGCAGATCGCCAAGCGTATGGCGGCAAGCCCCGGCTGGTTCACCAAGATGCGCGACCAGATCAAAGGCGTGTCCGAGGAAACCACCACCGGTGTTAACCGGCTGTATCAGCTGGTGAAAGAGGGTCACCTGCCCTTCCCGGCGATCAACGTGAACGACAGCGTTACCAAGTCGAAGTTTGACAACAAATACGGTTGTAAAGAATCGCTGGTTGACGGTATCCGCCGCGCCACCGACACCATGCTGGCCGGCAAGGTTGCTGTGGTTTGTGGTTATGGCGACGTGGGCAAAGGCTCGGCCGCATCGCTGGCAGGTGCTGGCGCTCGTGTGAAGGTGACCGAAGTCGACCCGATCTGTGCCCTGCAGGCCGCGATGGACGGTTTCGAAGTCACCCTGCTGGAAGACGAAGTTGCCACTGCTGACGTGTTCATCACCACCACCGGCAACAAGGACGTGATCCGCATCGAGCACATGCGCGAGATGAAGGACATGGCCATCGTCGGCAACATCGGCCACTTCGACAACGAAATTCAGGTCGCTGCCCTGAAGAACCACAAGTGGACCAACATCAAGGAACAGGTGGACATGATCGAGATGCCTTCGGGCAGCCGTCTGATCCTGTTGTCCGAGGGTCGTCTGCTGAACCTGGGTAACGCCACAGGCCACCCGTCGTTTGTGATGTCGGCGTCGTTCACCAACCAGGTGCTGGCTCAGATCGAGCTGTTCACCAAGGGTGACGAGTACGAGAACGATGTCTACATCCTGCCCAAGCATCTGGACGAAAAGGTTGCACGTCTGCACCTGGATCGCATCGGCGTGAAGCTGACCAAGATGGACAACGAGCAGGCCGCCTACATCGGCGTCAAGCCCGAAGGCCCTTACAAGCCCGAGCACTACCGCTACTAAGTGCCGCTCAAGTTTTCGAAATGCCGTCAGAGAAATCTGGCGGCATTTTTCGTTGGATAGGCGTTATGGAGTCGGGGGGGCTCCCGCGCGGATGGGCACTGCCATTGGCAGTACCAATCCCCTTGGGCCGGGCGCCGCGCCCCTGCGGGTCACGGCGCGGTCACGCAGACAAGCTGGGCATGTGGGTGCCGCGCCCTGATGGGGTCAGGTCCAGCAGATTCCAAAGCGGCCAGAGAGCGTCGACATGGCGGGGGTGCCAATCACTGGGCGCATAGAACATCTCGGACCCCCAGAAATGCCGAATGTCATCATCATTCCGGACAAAGATGTTGATCATTGGCAACTGGTCGCCATCCGGGCTTTGACCAAGGTAGTCGGTTTGATAGCTGGTATCCTGCGCCGAAAAGAGCGGTAGCGCCTGCCAGCTCATCTGATCCTGCAGTTCGCTCAGACGTTGAGGGCTGTTCTGGGCAATCACCGCGATGGACATGCGCTTTTGGATATGGCCGATCTGCCCGGTCAACCCGTCAAGAAAGGCCGAACACATGGGGCAGGGCGACGTCGCATTTGGCCCATACATCAGGGAATAGATCGCCAATGTGTCGTGATCGCCGAACAGCGAAGACATCGACCGGCGCCCGCCCAGCAGATCTGAAAAACCATAGTCGGTGGGAACGGCGCCCCCTTTGGGCAGCGCGCGACGCTTGGCGGCGACGGTTTCGATCTGTTGGCGCAAGTCGATTTCGGCTTGCAGCAAATCGGCTCGCGCGGCGCGGTATTCCGGGCTTTCGTTTGGGAAATGGACTGTCATGGCTTTCCTTCCTTGATTAACAATATTGTTAAATAATGGAGGGGAGAAATGCAAGCTTTTGGCGGGTATCCTCTGTTTGGGGGGAAGAAACCGGGCAAAATTTCCCTTTGTGTCGCAATATTCCCCGTCTAGGCTCTTTTGCGGTGATCACATCACCGTTTGGCACTCACACTTTTGGGAGAACACACATGGGCAAACGCGACGATCTGATCGCTCAATACGCCGACGATCTGAAAAACAAATGCGGCATGGATGCCGACATGGACCTACTGACCAAAGTCACCATCGGATGCGGTCCGGCGATTTACGATGCGGATGCGTCGACAGTTGCAGCCACTCAGGAAAGCGAGCTGGAAACGGTCAAGAACAACTTTCTGATCAAGAAACTGGGTTTGGCTGATGGGCCCGAACTGATGGAAGCGATCAACAAAGTGATCGAAACCTATGGCAAATCCGAGCGCAACAAATATCGCGCGGTTGTCTATTACATGCTGACCAAGCATTTTGGCAAAGAGTCGGTCTACGGCTGATCCGTCGACCTGACTGTTTGTGAACGCCCGCAACTTGCGGGCGTTTCGCATTTTAGACGTATCTTCAAGGCTTTGCATTTGAACGAAGCCACGGCTTGGGCCATAAAGAATACATCCAGACCAGGACGGTCAGGACCTCGGATTTCATACGCGTGTGGTGACTTGGGAGCACGCGGGGTGGGGGAGGGTTCTGTATCGTCGGAACTCTCCCCGTTTTTTCATAGCAATGTTAGTACGACGCCCATGAGCGAGCAGGCGAGCGTGGCATATCCGCCGTCGATCAAGGTCAGGATGGGTGAGCGGATGGCATAAAGGTTGTTGATTCCGATCCAGGGCGTAATGAACAGCAAACCGACTCCAGCTCCGGTGGCGGCCCCTTGGGTCATCGATATCACGCCAGTGTGCAGGAACAAAAATTGCAGCGCTGCCGCCACTATCAGCAACAGAACAAAGCTGGACCCAAACACCTTTAGAGACATGCCGCTTTGGGGATCCCCCTCGGCGTTCAAGGGCAGGCGGGCGGCAACTTTCCAGCGATCCGCAAACGCCATGTACCACACCGATCCAAGAATAAAGGCGGCGAGGGCAGCAGCAAAAATACTCAGTGGGTCCATGTGGTGGTCTCCTGCGTGATGCAGGATCACACTGCCGGATCAATCCGGCTTTGTCTGCCCCAAGCCGCAGATCACCTGCCATTCACTTTCGGTGACAGGCTGTACCGACAGGCGCGAGTTCTTGACCAGCACCATGTCATCCAACCGTCCGTCGGCCTTGATCTGATCCAGGGAAACAGGTGCTTCAATGGCGCGAACTGCCTTGATGTCCACGCATTCCCAACGGTCGTCCTCGGTGGTGCTGTCAGGGTGCGCTTCGGCGCATACTTCGACAATGCCAACCACCGACTTTTCCTTTTGCGAGTGGTAGAAGAAACCGCGATCGCCCAGCTTCATCTCGCGCATGAAATTGCGCGCCTGGTAGTTTCGGACGCCATCCCATTCTTCGCCCACCTCACCCTTGGCGACCTGGTCATCCCAGCTCCAGGTCGAGGGTTCGGATTTGAACAGCCAGAACGCCATCAGATCACCTTTTTCCATGGAATCAGTTCGACGGATTCGAATAGACCGGCCTTGGCATAAGGGTCATTGTCGGCCCAGTCTTGCGCAGCGGCCATGTCTTCGACGTCCAAGATCACCAGCGAGCCGATCATGTCCTCGCCATCCAGCAGCGGCCCGGCCTGGGACACAACGCCGGTGGATTTAAGGTAGTCCACATGGGCCGGACGGTTGTCGAGCCGCGTTTGCAGGGCGCCTGCTTTGTCTTTGGCGATCAGGGCAATCAGCATGTCATTCCTCTTTCAATGGTCTGGCGAGCAGTTGAGCGGTGGCTTGGGCAATCGTCAAGCTGTGATCAAGCAAACCGACGACTGTGTGGGTAATGGGCATGTCGAGGTTCATGTCGCGCGCCTTGGAATCCACGGCCCGAGCGGTGGCGGCCCCTTCGACCGTGACCGAGGGATCGAACCCCTCGCCCCGGCCGATGGATAACCCCAGACGGTAGTTGCGCGACAGCTCGGACGAGCAGGTGAGTGTCAGATCCCCAAAACCTGACAACCCGGCAAGTGTTTCCGGCTTGGCACCACAGGCCAATGCCATCCTCTGCATCTCGGCATAGCCGCGCGTCATCAGGGCGGCGCGCGCACTGTCGCCCATGCCCGCACCAATGACCGCGCCGCACGCGATGGCCATGACGTTCTTCAATGCGCCACCCAGTTCAGCGCCTGCTGTATCGGTGGTGCGGTAGAGGCGTAGATTGGCAGTGGTCAGTTGCTCTTGCAGTTTGGTGCATAAGTTCGGGTCACTGCAAGCAAGCGTCAGTGCGGTGGGCAGACCAGCGGCAATGTCCTGGGCAAAGCTGGGACCCGTCAGCAGGGCGGCCTTGGCGGATGGCACCGTTTCGTTCATCACTTGCACCGGGCCAAGGCCGGTTGTCAGCTCGATCCCCTTGCAGCAGGCAACCAGAACATGCCCGTCGAACAGGGCACTGTGTTCGGCCAGGATTGCGCGCAGTTTTTGCATCGGAACGGCTAACAGCAGGGTGTCGGCTTGGGTGGCCTGTTCAAGGTCCGACGTGACCAGAATCGCCTCGGGCAACGGATACCCGGGCAGGCGGGCCGTGTTTTCCCGCGCCTCAGTCATGGCCTGCGCATGAACGGGGTTGCGCGACCACAGGGTGACAGGCTGTTTTCCGGCCAGTGAAATGGCCAGGGCCGTGCCAAAGGCGCCGGACCCAAGAACAGCAACGCTCATGCCTTGGCCCCTTTTTTGCCGCTGCCCAGCATTGCGGGTGCGGATTGGTCCAGCGGCCAGCGTGGGCGGGCCATCAAATCCATGCCATCGGTCTTTCCAAGCTTGAACCGCTCCATTCCTGCATAGGCGATCATCGCGGCGTTGTCGGTGCACAGCGCGAGCGGTGGGGCAAGGAATTCGGCGCCCGCGTCGGCGCAAACCTCTTGCAGTGCCGTACGGATCGCGGTGTTGGCAGCAACGCCTCCGGCAACGGCCACGGTTGGCTGCGCGGGGTCGTGTTCCAGATAGAGTTTGAGCGCGCGGCGGGTCTTTTCGGCCAAAGTGTCGACGACCGCCTGCTGGAATCCGGCACACAAGTCAGCGCGATCCTGACGGGACAGGCCACCCTTTTCCCCGGCCACCTGATCCCGCATCCGCATTAGCGCGGTCTTGAGGCCTGAGAATGACAGATCGCAATCGGGTCGATCCAGTAAGGGACGGGGAAAGCGGAACCGTTTGGGATCGCCATTGCGCGCTTCGGCCTCGACCGAGGGGCCGCCGGGTTGCGGCAGACCCAACAGGCGGGCGGTCTTGTCGAACGCTTCGCCCGGTGCGTCGTCAATGGTGCCGCCCAGGCGGGTGAACTCTTCGGGGCCATGGGAAACCAGGTATTGGCAGTGACCTCCCGAAACCAGCAGCATCAGATAGGGAAAGGCCACACCATCCGTCAGACGTGGGGTCAGCGCGTGACCCGCCAGATGGTTGACGCCCACCAACGGCTTGCCTGTCGCAGCACTCAGCCCTTTGGCGCACATGACACCCGACATCACGCCGCCGATCAGTCCGGGCCCGGCGGTCACGGCGATGGCATCTACATCGGTCAGCGACAGGCAAGATTGCTCTAGCGCTTGCATCACGCAGACATCCAGCTTTTCGGCATGGGCGCGGGCCGCAATCTCGGGCACGACGCCGCCGAAGGCGCTGTGAAGCTCGGTCTGACCGTGCACGACCGACGACAGGATTTCCGCCGCCCCATCGCCCGTTTGCCGAACAATCGCGGCAGCCGTGTCGTCGCAGCTGCTTTCCAGCCCAAGGATGGTAAGTGTTTGCTCCATCGGCCCCAACCGTTGCATCATAACCTCGTGGCGGGGTATCACCCCGCAGCTCTGCAAACAATCCCGAGGCAGGAGGCGACACAGCCAGTGTATCTTTTGATGACACGCCCTCGGGCCGCGTCCGAGCGGTTTGTGGCCCAACTGTCCCAGCCCGTTCAGGAGGTGATAGAACCAGTCTATTCCCCTCTGTTGGATATTCGCCTGGTTGGAGAGGATGTGGATGTTGGGGATACGCGGGGGTTGATATTCACATCCTCGAACGGGGTGGCGGCTGCGGCCCGGATCATGACAGCCCGCAATTTGCCATGCTTTTGTGTCGGACAGGCCACCACAGTTGCGGCCAGGCGGCAGGGGTGGTCGGCGTCAATGGCGGGCGAAAGCGCTGAAGCACTGATTGCCGGGCTGCTGCGGCAGCGCCCGGATGGGCCGCTGCTGCACCTACGCGGTCAAAGCGGCGTCGGCGACGTGGCGCAGACATTGACGCAGTTGGGTCTAACTACGCGCGAGCGGGTTGTTTATTGTCAGGATCTTCTGCCGCTCACCGACGAAGCAGTCAGTGCCCTTGGCGGTTCCGCACCTGTCATTGCGCCGATTTTCTCACCTCGGACCGCGCGACAATTTGCCGACCTTGTCCAACCCGTTGCACCACTGTTGCTGGCTGCGATGAGCGACGCTGTTGCGAAACCCCTTATTTCCTTGACCGCTCAGGCAGTTCGGGTCGCGAAACGTCCCGATTCCGACGCGATGGTGACAGCGGTTGAAAAGCTTGTGAAGCAAGCGTTGCGGGTTGAGGGCGGACCAGACGCGCATTAGTGTTCAGACGCGTCTCGCGGTTAAACAATTTGAGAATCAAAGGGGAATGACGGTGGCCGATAAGAAAGTTTCAGATCTGGAAACAGGCGCCAACCCCAAGACGGATGAGCCAGAAACCGAAGGCCCAGCAACCGAAGACGTGGACACGTCTGACCAAGCAACCACATCGGAAACAGAAGAACCGGTTGAGCAAACGGCGAATGCCGAAACGTCCGACGCGTCGGATGACGGTGTTGACGGAGAGCCCGTAGAAGAGACCCCGTCTTCCGAGACCGAGACCGAGACCGAGACCGAGACCGAGACCGAGACCGAGACCGAGACCGAGACCGAGACCGAGACCGAGACCGAGACCGAGACCGAGACCGAGACCGAGACCGAGACCGAGACCGCAGGTGCCGAAGTGCCCTCGGAACCTGAACGGGTCGTCGAACGAACCATTGAGAAACGCGGTGGCTTTGGTCCGGCCCTGATAGGCGGTGTTGTCGCCGCAATGTTGGGGTTTGTCGCGGCCAAGACGCAAATTGTTGATCCGCTGCTGCCGCCGTCGATGCGTGCCGCTGACAATGGCGAAGTGATCGAAAAGCTGACCGCTCAGATTGACAGCCAAGCCAAGTCCTTGGCCGAACTCAAGGCCTCTGTCGCGGGGATCGAGCTGCCGGATGTGTCCGGGATCAATCAACAGGTGGAACAACTGTCCGGCACCGTGGCTCCGCTGGCAAGTGAGATATCGGCCCTCAAAGGACAGATCGATGGCCTTGGCGAATTGGATGACCGCCTGACCGCTGTCGAGAAACGCCCGCTCTCCGAAGGGGCCTCGTCCGAGGCGGTTGCTGCTTATGAACGCGAGTTGGCCAAGCTGCAGGAGACCATCGTCGCGCAGCGCACCGAGGTCGAAGGTTTGATCGACAAGGCCCGCGCGATGGAGGCCGAGGCCCGCGCGCTGGAGGAACAAGCCGCCGCAAACGCACAGCTTTCGGCCAACCGTGCCGCTGCCGCGCGCTTGCGCAGCCAGTTGGACACCGGTGCCCCGTTCGATGGGCTGGTGGCAGAGCTGACCGCTGGTGGTATTGCCGTCCCGGATGCGCTGACCGCATCGGCAGCTGAAGGTGTTGTGACCGTTGCAACGCTGCGCGAAGGGTTCCCCCCTGCCGCGCGTGAAACTCTGGCTGTTGCGCGCAAGACGGACGAGGGTGGAACCGAAGGCATCGGCGCTTTCTTCCAACGCCAACTTGGCGCTCGTTCGGTCGAACCGCGTGAAGGCGGCGATCCGGACGCCGTGTTGTCACGGACCGAGGCTGCGCTGGTTTCGGGAAACTTGACCCAAGCGCTTGATGAAATTTCGGCCCTGCCAGAAGCGGCACAGGCCGCATTGGCCGATTGGGTCAGTGTCGCTCGTACCCGTCAGGCCGCCATTGCAGCCGCAGATGCGCTTGCGCAAAGCCTTAACTCGAACTGAAGGATCTGCCATGCTTTGGTCCCTGCTCAAGATACTTGTTTTTGTTGCGATCATTGGCCTGTTGGCGCTGGGCGCGGGCTTTTTGATGGAGACATCGGGCGGCGTGCAGATCACTGTGGCCGGAACCGAATATACGCTTGGCCCGCTACAGTCAGTGATCGGGTTCATGGTGCTGGTCGGCGCGGTCTGGCTGTTCTTCAAGCTGCTGACCCTACTGATTGCGACGCTCAAGTTCCTCAATGGCGATGAAACCGCCCTGTCGCGTTATTTCGACCGGGGACGTGAAAAGCGCGGCTATCAGGCGCTGGCTGATGGCCTGATGGCGCTGGCCTCGGGCGAGGGACGCCTGGCCTTGTCCAAGGCGGCCAAAGCCGAGAAACTGTTGCAAAAGCCCGAGCTGACCAACCTGCTGGTGGCACAAGCGGCCGAAATGACCGGCGACACCAAAAAGGCGGCCGAGACCTATAAGAAGTTGATCGGCGACAACGCCACCCGCTTTGTTGGGGTGCGCGGTGTGCTGAAACAGAAGCTGTCCGAAGGCGATGACGAGACCGCGTTGAAGCTGGCGGAAAAGGCATTGGCGATCAAGCCCCGCCACGAAGAGACGCAAGACATCCTGCTGGGTTTGCAAACCAAATCGCAGGACTGGACCGGTGCGCGTTCGACTCTGACTGCCAAACTGAAATCCGGTAGCTTGCCGCGTGACGTGTACAAGCGCCGTGATGCGGTGCTGGCCCTGTCCGAGGCCAAAGATATCCTGTCCGACACCAACTCGGTCGAAGCGCAAGAACGCGCGATCGAAGCGAACAAACTGTCGCCTGATCTGGTGCCAGCGGCGGCCATGGCAGCTCGGGCGCATATCGCTAAGGGCAAACCCAAGAACGCAGGGCGTCTGCTCAAAAAGGCCTGGGATGCGCAGCCGCACCCCGATCTGGCCCACGCTTTTGCCGATGCGGCTCCGGATGAGACAGCCGACGAGCGTGTCAAACGTTTTGCCGTGCTGGCAAAGGTTCATCCGCAGCACATGGAAACCCGTCTGATGATGGCCGAGTTGCACATCGTTGCCGAGGATTTCCCCGAGGCGCGTCGTGCTTTGGGTGATCTGATCGAGCAGGACGACGCTGACGCCCGGGCTTATACCCTGATGGCGGCCATCGAACGAGGTGAGGGTGCTTCGGACACCGTGGTTCAGGGGTGGCTGGCCAAAGCGCTGTCGGCACCTCGTGGTCCGCAATGGGTCTGCGACAACTGCCATGACATCCACGCGGAATGGACACCGGTCTGCTCGAACTGCGGCAGCTTTGACACACTGTCCTGGAAGGCGAGCCCCAAGGCAGAGGTTTCGACCGCAACCGGTGCGCATATGCTGCCATTGATCGTGGGTGCGATCGAAGACAAGCCCCGGGCCGTGGACGAAGACACGGCTGAGACAGTCGAAGAAGAGGATCTAATCGAAGTGGTGGCCGAAGAGAACACCGTGGAAGATCCAGCACGCCAGTCCTGAGCTACATAACATCGCTATTGAGACGCCCATCTGCAGCCACGCAGGTGGGCGTTTTTGTTTGCTCGCAGTCTTTGATGCAAAAATCTATGACACCTGTGCAATTTCAGTCTGAGCGCGACATGGCGCCATCAGCATTGTCCACCGTGCAAATGTTCTTGGTCGTGTTTGGAACGGCGGCTGCAATCCTGATTGGGAGACTTCATCGGGTTCAACGAAACCGATGACATAAGCCGTGTCGCCAACTCGGCGGTCTGCTTGTTCGGCTGCTTCACGGCTATTGCCTTGATTGTAGTACTGGCCAGTCGGGTCTTGATCGCAAAACAGAAGCGAAAGGGATTTTGCGAGGCGGAGTGAAACCACAAAATTTCGAAGAGTTCGCTGCAAAGGTCGGGTTTGGGGGGTGGTGCCTCAAGAGGGACTCGAACCCCCGACCTTGTCCTTACGAAGGACCTGCTCTACCAGCTGAGCTATTGAGGCAGTACAATGCGACTTGCAGTGATACTGGGCCGACTTTTTCCAACATCTTTGATCCGTCGTCAATTGGTCAAAGGTTTCGATCATGAAACTCGAGCCGAAATCACGATCCGTGTGAATCAACAGCCAAGTTCCAAGTTGTAGTGAGGGCGACTCGTGGGCGGATTCCGGCGAAGGCTTGTGGCTTTGTGGTTATCTCTCACTAGATGTAGATTTTTGGTCATTTGTGTTGACTGGTTCGGCAAACGGTAGCGTTCACAGTTTACCGTGGAATGAGATGATGTAAGTGCTCATTGTCGAGCTAACATGTTGAATTTGTTTATGTTTTCAAGTTTTTTGATGTTTTTGTGATTTTTGTGAATTTTTGGGTTGCGGGTGTTTGGAGTTAGGACTAGAACCCCCTTCACCGGCGGCGCTGAGGCGCTACGG